>NZ_JBEYXR010000028.1:0-89172 GCF_040645135.1 Streptomyces sp. NPDC046859 | reverse complement strand
GGGAGTCGACGCGGAGCGTCGGCGAGTGACGACAACGCCGCAGATGCGCGTGCCAGACCCCGCGACGCCGGGATGATCCAAACGAAAGGCCCTAGCGGGGCCGGTGAGACGCGAGGGGCCGGGCGCACGCGCCCGGCCCCTGTCACACACGGCGGGGTGTCAGCCCATGTGCGGGTACGCGTAGTCGGTCGGCGGGACCAGCGTCTCCTTGATGGCGCGGGTCAGCGTCCAGCGCATCAGGTTCTGCGGGGCACCGGCCTTGTCGTTGGTGCCGGAGGCACGGCCGCCGCCGAAGGGCTGCTGGCCGACGACGGCGCCGGTCGACTTGTCGTTGATGTAGAAGTTGCCCGCCGCGTAGCGCAGCTTCTCCATGGTGTGCGCGGTCGCCGCACGGTCGGTCGAGATGACCGAGCCGGTCAGCGCGTACGCGGACACCGACTCCATCTGGTCCAGCATCTCCTCGTACTTGTCGTCCTCGTAGACGTGCACGGCGAGGATCGGGCCGAAGTACTCGGTCGTGAAGACCTCGTTCTCCGGGTCGTCGCACTCGATGACGGTCGGGCGCACGAAGTACCCGACCGAGTCGTCGTAGGAACCGCCCGCGACGATCGTGCAGGACGGGTCGGCCTGGGCGCGGTCGATGGCGGCCTTGTTCTTGGCGAAGGCGCGCTCGTCGATGACGGCGCCGACGAAGTTCGACAGGTCGGTGACGTCACCCATGGTGAGGTAGTCGACCTCGGCCGCGAACTCCTCCTTGAAGCCGGAGTTCCAGATCGACGCCGGGATGTACGCCCGGGAGGTCGCCGAGCACTTCTGGCCCTGGTACTCGAAGGCACCGCGGGTCAGGGCGGTCTTCAGGACCGCGCGGTCGGCGCTCGGGTGGGCGACGACGAAGTCCTTGCCGCCGGTCTCGCCGACGATGCGCGGGTACGAGCGGTACTTCTCGATGTTGTTGCCGACCGTCTTCCACAGGTACTGGAAGGTCTTGGTCGAGCCGGTGAAGTGGATGCCCGCGAGGTCGCGGTGCTCCAGCGCCACCTTGGAGACCTCGATGCCGTCGCCGGTGACGAGGTTGATGACGCCCTTGGGCAGACCGGCCTCCTCCAGGAGCTGCATCAGCAGCACGGCGGCGTGGGTCTGCGTCGGGGACGGCTTCCAGACGACGACGTTGCCCATGAGCGCGGGCGCGGTGGGCAGGTTGCCCGCGATCGCCGTGAAGTTGAACGGCGTGATCGCGTAGACGAAGCCCTCCAGCGGGCGGTGGTCGAGACGGTTCCACACGCCCGGGGAGTTCGCCGGGGGCTGCTCGGCGAGCAGGTCACGGGCGTACTTGACGTTGAAGCGCCAGAAGTCGACGAGCTCGCAGGGGGTGTCGATCTCGGCCTGCTGGGCGGTCTTGGACTGGCCGAGCATGGTGGAGGCGGCCAGCGTCTCGCGCCACGGGCCGGCCAGCAGCTCGGCGGCGCGCAGGATGATCGCGGCGCGGTCGTCGAAGGACATCGCGCGCCAGGCCGGCGCTGCGGCGAGGGCCGCGTCGATGGCGTCCTGGGCGTCCTGCTGCGTGGCGGTGCCGAAGGTGCCGAGGCGGGCCTTGTGGTTGTGCGGCTGCACGACGTCGATCCGCTCGCCGCCGCCCATCCGCTTCTCACCGCCGATGGTCATCGGCAGGTCGATGGGGTTCTCGGCCAGCTCCTTGAGCTTGGCCTCCAGCCGGGCGCGCTCGGCCGAGCCGGGGGCGTAGCCGTGCACCGGCTCGTTGACGGGGGTGGGGACCTGGGTCACAGCGTCCATGGGTTCCGTAACTCCTTACTGAGCGGTGTGTGTCGAGCCGTTGTGCAGGGGCCGGGGGTCGGGCCGCTGTGCGGGGGCTCAGCCCTTGCTGACCATGGAACGGACGAAGAACCGCAGGTTGGCGGGCTTCTCCGCAAGCCGACGCATGAAATAGCCGTACCAGTCGGTGCCGTAGGCCGTGTAGACGCGCATGCGGTGGCCCTCGGCGGCCAGGCGCAGGTGCTCGTCGCTGCGGATGCCGTACAGCATCTGGAACTCGTACTCGTCCAGTTTGCGCCCGGCGCGCCGGGCGAGCTCCTGGCCGATGGAGATCAGCCGGGGGTCGTGGGAGCCGATCATCGGGTACCCGGAGCCCTCCATCAGGATCCTGAGGATCCTGACGTACGCCTTGTCGATGTCCTGCTTGCGCTGGAGGGCGACCTCGACGGGCTCCTTGTAGGCGCCCTTGACCAGGCGCACCCGGCTGCCGTTCGCGGCGAGGCGGCGGGCGTCGGCCTCGGTGCGGAACAGGTAGGCCTGGATGACGCAGCCGGTCTGCGGGAAGTCCTTCCGCAGCTCCTCGTGGATGGCGAACATCGAGTCGAGGGTGGTGTGGTCCTCCGCGTCCAGCGTGACCGTCGTGCCGATGGCGGCGGCGGCCTCGACGACGGGGCGGACGTTGGCGAGGGCGAGCTCGTGGCCGCCTTCCAGGGACTGCCCGAACATGGACAGCTTCACGGACATCTCGACGCGCTCGCCGAGCTCCAGGCCCTTGAGCTGGTCGATGAGGCGCAGATAGGCGTCCCGGGCGGCGGCGGCCTGCTCGGGGCGGGTGATGTCCTCGCCGACGACGTCCATGGTCAGCTCCAGGCCCTTGCCGGTGAGCTCCTGGACGATCGGCACGATCTCGTCGACGGTCTCGCCGGGGATGAACCGGTCGACGACCTGCTTCGTCACCGGGGCCGCCGAGATCAGGCGTCGCATCCGGTCGCTGCGCGACGCGGCGAGAATCACGGGACCCAGCACGGGGCACCTCCACAGACAACGAAAGGCGGCCGAATCCCGACCATTCGGGTACGGCACGGAGAACCACCGTGAAACCTAGGGATCCCTCCGATCGTCGGCCATCGACAGCTGTCACGCATCCGCGCCGGAGATCTCAGACAGATGTATGAAGGCGCTGGAGGAATGAGGGAGAATGCCAGCGTGACGCCCGCAGACAAGGCCGACTACCAGGAGCTCGTGGACGAGATCTCGGAGCTCCTGGGCGCCCCCGCGACGCTGGAGAACCGCGACTTCGAGCTGATCGCCTTCGGGGCGTACGACAGCGAGGGCGAGCTCGATCCGTCGGCCCTGGACCCCGTGCGCACCCGCTCGATCCTGACCCGGCGCTCCACGGCGGCCGTCCGCGCCTGGTTCGAGGGGTTCGGCATCACCCGGGCGAGTGGCCCGGTGCGCATCCCGCGCACCCCGGAGGCCGGGGTGTACCGGGCACGGATCTGCCTCCCGGTACGCCATCGGGGTGTCGTGCTCGGCTATGTGTGGCTGCTGGACGGCGACCCCGGCCCCACCGACCGGCAACTGGACGGCGCCATGGCGGTGACCGCGCGGATCGGCGCGCTGCTCGCCGACGAGGCGCAGCACGGGGCCGACCTCAGCCGTGAGCTGCGCGCGGTGCTGACCGCGGAGCGCGGCTGGCAGGGCGACATGGCCGTCGCCGAGCTGCGCACGGCGCTCGGCTCTCGCGCGGACGGCGTCCACACGGTGGTCTGCGTGGCCCCCTGGCCCTCGGCCGACCCGGACGACGCCCCGTCGGTGCGGACGGTCCCGCACGCGACGGCGCTGTGCACCGTCCCCTGGGGCGCGGCCGGGCAGAGCCTCGCCGTCCTCGTCCGGCTGCGCTCGGCGGACGTGCGGACGGCGGCGCACGCGGCGGCGGCCCGTCTGCTGAAGGACGACACGGGTCCGGCCCGCCCGGCGGCCGGGCTGGGGGAACCGCGCACCGGGCTCGCGGAGCTGGCCGCGTCCTGGCGGGAGGCGTCGGCGGCGGCCCGTGCGGCGCTGGCGGAGCCGCGGCTGGGCCCGGTGGCCGAGTGGTCGCGCATCGGCCCGTACCGCCTGCTGACCGCGCTGCCCCCGGAGGCTTCGCGTGACGCGGCGGTCGCCCCGCTCCTGTCCCCCGCCCAGCGCGAGCTGGCCCACACCGCCGAGGTCTATCTGGACCGCGCGGGCCAGGCGGGCCGCGCGGCCGCCGAACTCGGCATCCACCGTCAGACCCTGTACTACCGCCTCTCCCGCGTCGAACAGCTCACGGGTCTGGACCTGGACGACGGCGAGGACCGCCTGCTGCTGCACATGGCCCTGAAGGGCCGCCGGCTCGACACCCTCTAGGGGGCGTCCGCCCCGGCTCGCCGGTGGTCGACGTCGCCCCGCGGGACGGCCGGGTCCACGTCGTCGAAACCAGCGGCCCGGCGAAGGCGTCGGCCGCGGCCCTCTCCTTCGCCCGCGGCACGCCGGGGAACCAGCGGGTCGTGAGCGGGTTCGCACGGCCGGGCCCGTACGCGCGTTCCTGCTCCGCGAGGCGCCGCTCGCAGGCGTTCGGTCCCCGCCACCGTTGGGCGTACGAACTCGGTCAACGCGACCGTAGCGCGGGTCACTTGCCCGGACGGGCGGCTTCCATCACCCGCCGCAGCCCCTCCGTGAGGTGCCCGGCCTCCGGGGCGCCGTCCGGGTCGAAGGTCCACTGCATCATCAGGCCCATCAGCAAGGTCGTGTAGAACTCGCCGAGGGTGTCCGCGGTGTCCTGGGTGACGTCGTCCTCGGAGCCGCCCATGAAGAGCGCGACGATGCCGCGTGCGGCCTCCCGCTGAGCCTTCGCCAGATGGGCTCTGACCTCGGGCAGTTGGTCGCCCATGGCCACGATCTCCACGCTGAGCCGCCAGAGCGAGCCGGGACCCCGCATGGTGCCGATGATGTTGGACCACACCTCCTCGAAGCGCTCCAGGGACCCCGGTTCGCCCCGGATGCCGTCCACCCCGTCGAAGGCCTCGGACATCCCCTCGACCAGGCCGACGTACGCCTGGGCGAGCAGTGCGTCCTTCGAGCCGTAGTGGTATCCGATCGAGGCCAGGTTGGTCCCCGACTCCTTGACGATGTCGCGCGCCGTCGTGCGCGCGAAGCCCTTCGCCAGCAGGCAGCGCTTGGCGCCTTCGAGCAGATCCTCACGGTGTCCCATGCGGCCCAGCCTACCGCCTGTCCATACAGCCGTCCTATACAAGCGTTCTAGACAGTCGTTTAATACACGCGTACATTCGCGGTCATGACTTCCGAACCGACGAGCACCACCCCTGCGCCCGCCCGTGCCGGGCGCCGTGAATGGACCGCCCTGGGCGTCCTGATGCTGCCGCTGCTGCTGGTCTCCATGGACGTCTCCGTCCTCTACTTCGCCGTCCCCGCGATCAGCGCGGACCTGCGGCCCAGCGGCACCCAGCAGCTGTGGATCTTCGACATCTACGCCTTCGTCCTCGCCGGACTGCTGATGACGATGGGCTCGCTCGGCGACCGCGTCGGCCATCGCCGGCTGCTGCTCATCGGCGCCGTCGCCTTCGGCGCGGCCTCGCTGACGGCGGCCTACGCGGGCAGCGCCGAGACGCTGATCGCGGCCCGGGCGGTCCTCGGCGTCGGCGGCGCGACCCTCATGCCGTCCACCGTGGCCATGCTGCGCGCGATGTTCACCGACCCCGGCCAGCGCGCGAAGGCGATCGGCCTGTGGTCGGGCGTGATGACCGCGGGCATCGCCCTCGGCTCCGTGATGAGCGGGGTGCTGGTGGAGTTCTTCTGGTGGGGCTCGGTCTTCCTGGTCAACCTGCCCGCGATGGCCCTGCTGCTGGTCCTCGGCCCGCTGCTGCTCCCCGAGTCGCGGACGGCCCGCCCCGGCCGCTTCGACCTGCTGAGCGTCCCGCTGTCGATGGCCGCGGTGCTGCCCGTGATCTACGGGCTGAAGGAGATCCCCTCCGAGGGCTGGAACGTTCGCTACGTCGTCTCGATCACCGTCGGCCTGCTCTTCGCCGCCCTGTTCGTGCACCGCCAGCGCACGGCCGCCGCGCCGATGATCTCCCCCGCGCTGTTCCGGGGACGGGGCTTCGCGCCCTCGGTCGCGCTGAACCTGCTCTCGGCGTTCGGGGTGATGGGGTCGGCCTACTTCACCACGCAGTACCTGCAGTCCGTGCTCGGCAAGAGCGCCCTGGAGGCGGCCCTGTGGGCGCTCCTGCCGTCCGTGCCGATCGGCGCGGCGGCCCCCGCGGCCGCCGCACTGGTGAGCCGGGGCGTGCCCCGGGCCCACGTCGTCACGGTGGGCTTCGCGGTGGCCTCGGCGGGCTTCGGGGTGCTGTCCCTGGCCGACGCCGACTCGATGGCCGTGGTGCTGACGGCCTGCGCGATCCTCGCGGTCGGCAGTGTCGTCGTGATGTCCCAGATCATGGACCTGGCGCTGGGCACCGTGCCGGTGGAGCGGGCGGGCACCGCGTCCTCGCTGATGGAGACGTCGAGCGAGTTCGGCGGGGCGATGGGCATGGCGGTGCTCGGCTCCATCGGCGCCGCGGTCTACCGCCACGAGGTCCCCGCGTCGGCGCCGGACGCGGCCCGGGAGACGCTGGGTGGCGCGCTGGCCGTCGCGGAGCGGGTGCCGGGGCTGGCGGCGGCCGCGCGGGAGGCGTTCACGAGCGGGATGCAGGGCGCGGCGATCGCCGGGGCCGTGGTGCTGGCCGGGGCGGCGGTGCTGGCGGCGCTCACCCTGCGGCGGGCCGAGCCCGGGGAGCGGACATGCGAAACGCCGGACGAGCCGAGCACGCTCAGCCCGTCCGGCGTATGAGGACGGAGCCCTTCAAGGGCGCCGGGGCGGGCCGGGACAACCGGCCCGGCCCCTCGGCTCAGGTCAGGTTCACCGCACGCGCGGACGTCGCGCCGATCTCGGCCGCGACCTCGGCCAGCACTCCCGCGGGCACCGTGTCGTCGACGGTGAGGACGGCCAGCGCCTCGCCGCCGGCCACGGCCCGCGACACCTGCATGCCGGCGATGTTGAGCCCGGCCTCGCCGAGGATGCGGCCGACGGTGCCGACGACACCGGGCCGGTCCTCGTACCGCAGGACCGCCATGTGGTCGGCCAGCGCGAGGTCCACGTCGTACTCGCCGACGGCGACGATCTTCTGGAGGTGCTTCGGGCCGGCCAGCGTGCCGGAGACCGACACCTCCTCGCCGCCTGCGAGCGTGCCGCGCACGGTGACGACGTTGCGGTGGTCGCTCGACTCGGAGCTGGTCGTCAACCGCACCTCGACGCCACGCTCCTGCGCGAACAGCGGGGCGTTGACGTACGACACGGTCTCGTCGACGACGTCCTCGAAGACGCCCTTGAGGGCGGACAGCTCCAGGACCTTCACGTCGTGCTGGGTGATCTCGCCGTACACCTCGACGTCGAGACGGACCGCGACCTCACCGGCGAGGGCCGTGAAGATGCGGCCGAGGCGCTCGGCGAGGGGCAGGCCCGGCTTGACGTCCTCGGCGATGACGCCGCCCTGCACGTTCACCGCGTCCGGGACCAGCTCACCGGCGAGCGCGAGGCGCACCGAGCGGGCGACGGCGATGCCGGCCTTCTCCTGGGCCTCGTCGGTGGAGGCGCCCAGGTGCGGGGTGCTGACGACCTGGTCGAACTCGAACAGCGGGGAGTCCCTGCAGGGCTCCTTCGTGTACACGTCGAGACCGGCGCCCGCGACGCGGCCCTCCTTGAGGGCGGAGTACAGGGCCTCCTCGTCGACGATGCCGCCGCGCGCGGCGTTGACGATGCGCACGCTCGGCTTGACCTTGCGCAGCGCCTCGTCGCCGATCAGGCCGACCGTCTCGGGGGTCTTCGGCAGGTGGACGGTGATGAAGTCGGAGACCTCCAGCAGCTCGTCCAGCGACAGCACCTTGACGCCCATCTGCGCGGCGCGGGCCGGCTGGATGTAGGGGTCGTAGGCGACGACCTTCATGCCGAAGGCGGACATGCGCTGGGCGACGAGCGCGCCGATACGGCCGAGGCCGACCACGCCGAGCGTCTTCTCGGCCAGCTCCACGCCGGTGTACTTGCTGCGCTTCCACTCGCCGTTCTTCAGCGCGGCGTTGGCCTGCGGGATGTTGCGGGCGGTGGCGAGCAGCAGACCGCAGGCCAGCTCGGCGGCGGTCACGATGTTGGAGGTCGGGGCGTTGACGACCATCACGCCGGCCTTGGTGGCGGCGGAGACGTCGACGTTGTCCAGGCCGACGCCGGCTCGTGCGACGACCTTCAGCTTGTTCGCGGCGGCGATCGCCTCGGCGTCCACCTTGGTCGCGGAGCGGATCAGGATCGCGTCCACGTCGGCGATGGCGGGCAGCAGCTCGGCCCGGTCCGCGCCGTTGCAGTGCCGGATCTCGAAGTCCGGGCCAAGCGCGTCCACGGTCGCGGGCGAAAGCTCTTCAGCGATGAGTACGACGGGTTTCGAGCTCACGTGAGTCCTCACAAGTCCATTGCGGACGGCCGTCCCGACGGCCGCAGGCGGTGGAGGGTTGCTAGCCGCGTGGAAGACGCACGACGCTGTGGGCCTGACGCGTATGTAGTACGGCAGTGTAGTGCTGTGGCGGAGGCACTCTCACGCCTCCGCGGAAGGATCACTCATCCGTGGTTGGACGAGGTGGACAACAGGGCCGGAGCGGCTGCCCCGGCCCTGTCGCCGTGAGGCTCAGGCCTCCTCGTTCACCCAGCTCATGAGCTTGCGCAGCTCCTTGCCGGTGGTCTCCAGCAGGTGCTCGGAGTCCTGCTGCTTGTACTCGTTGTACTTCTTCAGGCCGCCGTGGTACTCGTCCATCCACTGCCGCGCGAAGGTGCCGTCCTGGATCTCGCCGAGGACCTTCTTCATCTCCGCCTTGGTGGCGTCGGTGATGATCCGCGGGCCGGTGACGTAGTCGCCCCACTCGGCGGTCTCGGAGATCGACCAGCGCATCTTCTCCAGGCCGCCCTCGTACATGAGGTCCACGATCAGCTTCAGCTCGTGCAGGCACTCGAAGTACGCGATCTCCGGCTGGTAGCCGGCCTCGGTCAGCGTCTCGAAGCCGGCCTTGACCAGCGCGGCCGTACCACCGCAGAGGACGGCCTGCTCACCGAACAGGTCGGTCTCGGTCTCCTCGGTGAAGGTCGTCTTGATGACGCCGGCGCGGGTGCCGCCGATGCCCTTGGCGTACGACAGCGCGAGCGCGAAGGCGTCGCCGGAGGCGTCCTGCTCGACGGCCGCGATGCACGGGACGCCGCGGCCCTCCTCGTACTGACGGCGCACCAGGTGGCCCGGGCCCTTGGGGGCGACCATGCAGACGTCCACGCCGGCCGGGGGCTTGATGAAGTCGAAGCGGATGTTGAAGCCGTGGCCGAAGAACAGGGCGTCGCCGTCGTTCAGGTTCGGGGCGATGTGCTCCTCGTACACCTGGCCCTGGATCGGGTCCGGGACCAGGATCATGATGACGTCGGCCTCGGCGGCGGCCTCGGAGGGGGTCACCACGCGCAGGCCCTGCTCCTCGGCCTTCGCCTTGGACTTGGAGCCCTCGTGCAGACCGACGCGGACGTCGACACCCGAGTCACGGAGCGACAGCGCGTGGGCGTGGCCCTGGCTGCCGTACCCGATGACCGCGACCTTGCGGCCCTGGATGATGGACAGGTCGGCGTCGGCGTCGTAGAACAGCTCGGCCACTTTGGGTTCTCTCCTTGAGTGCAGGTGTTGCGTCCCACCGTATGACGGTGGGGGTGAGGGAGGTCTCGGGGTCTCGGAATGCGGGCGGCCGGATTTCCCGGCCGCCCGGACGGCGTCCTACGCCGACCGGTCCAGGGCGCGCAGCGACCGGTCCGTGATCGAGCGGGCGCCGCGGCCGATGGCGATCGTGCCGGACTGGACGAGCTCCTTGATGCCGAAGGGCTCCAGCATCTTGAGCATGGCCTCCAGCTTGTCGCTGGAGCCGGTTGCCTCGATCGTGACGGCCTCCGGGGAGACGTCGACGGTCTTGGCACGGAACAGCTGGACGATCTCGACGATCTGGGAGCGGGTCTCGTTGTCGGCGCGGACCTTCACCAGAACGAGTTCACGCTGGACGGCCGAACCGGGCTCCAGCTCGACGATCTTCAGCACGTTGACGAGCTTGTTGAGCTGCTTCGTGACCTGCTCGAGCGGGAAGTCCTCGACGCTGACCACGATGGTGATGCGGGAGATGTCGGGGTGCTCGGTGACACCGACCGCGAGCGAGTCGATGTTGAAGCCGCGCCGGGAGAACAGGGCGGCGATCCGGGCCAGGATGCCCGGCGTGTTCTCCACCAGGACGGAGAGCGTGTGCTTGGACATGATCTTTTACGTCTCTCTCGCTCAGTCGTCTTCGTTGTCGCCGAAGTCGGGGCGGACGTCCCGGGCGGCCATGATCTCGTCGTTGGAGGTGCCGGCGGCGACCATCGGCCACACCATGGCGTCCTCGTGGACGATGAAGTCGACGACGACGGGGCGGTCGTTGATGGAGTTCGCCTCCTCGATCACCTTGTCGAGCTCGTCCGGCGACTCGCAGCGCAGGCCGACACAGCCCATGGCCTCGGCGAGCTTGACGAAGTCCGGCACGCGCGTGCCCTTGGCCTGCGGGTTGACGTCGTCCGGGCCGGAGTGCAGCACGGTGTTGGAGTAACGCTGGTTGTAGAACAGGGTCTGCCACTGGCGGACCATCCCGAGGGCGCCGTTGTTGATGATGGCGACCTTGATCGGGATGTTGTTCAGGGCGCAGGTGGTGAGCTCCTGGTTGGTCATCTGGAAGCAGCCGTCGCCGTCGATGGCCCAGACGGTCCGGTCCGGGACGCCGGCCTTGGCGCCCATGGCGGCCGGCACCGCGTAGCCCATGGTTCCGGCGCCGCCGGAGTTCAGCCAGGTGGCGGGCTTCTCGTACTGGACGAAGTGCGCGGCCCACATCTGGTGCTGGCCGACGCCCGCGGCGAAGACGGTGCCCTCGGGAGCGAGCCGCCCGATGCGCTCGATGACCTGCTGCGGGGAGAGCGAGCCGTCCTGGGGCAGGTCGTAGCCGAGCGGGTAGGTGTCGCGCCAGCGGCTGAGGTCGTTCCACCAGGCGGTGTAGTCGCCCTGGTGGCCGTCGGCGTGCTCCTTCTGGACGGCCTGGACGAGGTCGGCGATGACCTCGCGCGCGTCACCGACGATCGGCACGTCGGCGGCGCGGTTCTTGCCGATCTCGGCGGGGTCGATGTCGGCGTGGACGATCTTGGCGTACGGGGCGAAGCTGTCCAGCTTGCCGGTGACGCGGTCGTCGAAGCGGGCTCCGAGGGCGACGATCAGGTCGGCCTTCTGCAGCGCGGTGACGGCGGTGACCGAACCGTGCATGCCCGGCATTCCCACGTGCAGCGGGTGGCTGTCGGGGAATGCGCCGAGCGCCATCAGGGTGGTGGTGACGGGCGCTCCGGTGAGTTCCGCGAGGACCTTCAGCTCGGCGGTGGCGCCGGCCTTCAGGACGCCGCCGCCGACGTAGAGGACGGGGCGCTTCGCGGAGGTGATGAGCTTGGCGGCCTCCCGGATCTGCTTGGCGTGCGGCTTGGTGACGGGCCGGTAGCCGGGCAGGTCCATGACGGGCGGCCAGGTGAAGGTGGTCTTCGCCTGGAGGATGTCCTTGGGGATGTCGACCAGGACCGGTCCCGGGCGGCCCGTGGAGGCGATGTGGAAGGCCTGCGCGATCGTCCGGGGGATGTCCTCCGCCTTGGTGACGAGGAAGCTGTGCTTGGTGATCGGCATGGTGATGCCGACGATGTCCGCCTCCTGGAAGGCGTCCGTACCGATCGCCTTGGACACGACCTGCCCGGTGATCGCGACGAGCGGCACGGAGTCCATGTGCGCGTCGGCGATCGGGGTGACCAGGTTGGTGGCGCCCGGACCGGACGTCGCCATGCACACCCCGACCTTGCCGGTGGCCTGCGCGTACCCCGTGGCCGCGTGGCCGGCGCCCTGCTCGTGGCGGACCAGCACGTGCCGGACGCGGGTGGAGTCCATCAGGGGGTCGTACGCCGGCAGGATGGTGCCCCCGGGGATGCCGAACACGGTGTCGGCGCCGACCTCCTCGAGCGAGCGGATGAGGGACTGCGCACCCGTGACGTGCTCGGGCATGGACTGCTGTCCTCCGGATCGGGGCCGGGGCTGTGGGTGAGCCCCGGAGGCCTGCTCGGTCATCGGCATTCTCTTCTCGATGCTGAGGGTTTTGGCGATGTTTGGGCGGAGTTTCGGCGTTGCATCACTGGTATTGGTGCAACAAAAAACCCCTCGTGCCATAAGGCAAGCGAGGGGAGCGCGCCGGGTGTGGGTCGCTGGGATTCCGGGTCGGTCCGGACGTCACCAGCTTCAGCCGACGCGCTTTCCAAGTACGAGAATTCGGGTGCGCATGGCACTGACCCTCCCCCCGGCGCGCACCCGGTGTCAAGTGGGTGGGACGGGAGTCTCATTATGTGAGCGGAGGCCCGGCCCGCCCCCGAGGACGACGGGCACCCCTCCGGCGTATCTGCCCGTCCCCCGTTCGGCGGGCTCCAGCGCGCCGCCCACGAACGCGGGTTCGACGGGACCGTTCGGCACCGGGTAGTGGCCGGCCGTGAGCGCCCGGCGCAGCCGGTACTCGTCCAGCGGACCGGAGAAGGCCATGCCCTGCCCATGGGTGCATCCCATGGAGCGCAGGGCGACGACCTGTTCGGGGAGGTCCACCCCGTCGGCCACGGACTGGAGCCCGAGGTCGCACGCGATCCGCAGCAGCCCGCCGGTGATCTTGTGCAGCCGGGCGGACTCGACGATGCCCTCGACCAGGCCCCGGTCGAGCTTGAGCACGTCGACGGGGAGCCGGCGCAGGGCGGTGATGGCCGCGTAGCCGCTGCCGAAACCGTCCAGGGCGATCCGGACGCCGAGCCGCCGCAGACCGCTGAGCCGGCGCTCCAGCTCGTCCAGCGGGATCCGCGGGTCGAGATCGGCCAGCTCGACGACCAGCGACCCGGACGGCAGCCCGTACCGGGTCAGCAGCGTCTCCACGGAGCCGAGGGGCATCGACCGGTCGAGCAGCCGGCGCGCGCCCACCCGTACGGCGACGGGTACGGCGTGGCCGGTCGCGGTGCGCTCGGCGGCCTGCTCGACGGCCTCCTCCAGCATCCAGCGGCCCAGCTCGGCGGTCTTGTCGCTGTCCTCGGCCACCCGCAGGAACTCCGCGGGCGTGAACAGCACCCCCTGCGAGGACCTCCAGCGCGCCTGGGTGGCGACCGACGCGATCCGGCCGGTCTCCAGGCACACCACCGGCTGGTGGAGCAGCGCGAACTCGCCGTCGTGCAGCGCGGCCCGCAGACGCGTGGCCAGCTCCGCCTTGCGCACGACGTCCTGCTGCATCTGCGGCTTGTACAGCTCGACGCGCCCCTTGCCGCCCGCCTTCGCCCGGTACATGGCCAGGTCGGCGTTGCGCAGCAACTCCCCCGCGCCGAGGCCCGGCTCGGCGAAGGCGACGCCGATGGAGGCGTTGACGCGGACATCGTTGCCGTCGATGAGGTAGGGCTGGGACAGCGTCACCCTGAGGCGGTCGGCGAGCTCCAGGATGTGCCGTTCCCGGGCGGCGCGGTCGCGGGTGCCGTCCCCGGTGATCAGGGCCGCGAACTCGTCGCCGCCCAGCCGCGAGGCGATGTCGCCGCCGCGGACCGCGTCCTGGAGTCTGCGGGCGGCCTGGACGAGCAGTTCGTCCCCGGCCTGGTGTCCGATCGTGTCGTTGACGCCCTTGAAGCCGTCGAGGTCGATGAAGAGCACGGCCGTGTTGCGCAGGGCGGCGCCCCGGTCGGTGGCGCGGCGGCCGGACAGGGCCTGCTGCACGCGCCTGGTGAACAGGGCGCGGTTGGGCAGGTCGGTGAGCGGGTCGTGCTCCGCGTTGTGCTGGAGCTGGGCCTGCAGGCGGACCCGCTCGGTGACGTCCCGGCTGTTGAAGATCAGGCCGCCGTGGTGCCGGTTGACCGTCGACTCGACGTTGAGCCAGCCGCCGTCGCCGGAGCGGAACCGGCACTCGATGCGCGTGGTGGGTTCCTCCAGCGGGCTGACGGAGAGGAAGCGGCGCACCTCGTGCACCACGCAGCCCAGGTCCTCCGGGTGGATGAGGCCGGCCAGCTCAGAACCGACCAGCTCCTCGGCGGAGCGGCCGTAGACCCCGGCGGCGGCCGGGGAGACGTACCGCAGGACGCCGTTGGGCGCGGCGATCATGATGACGTCGCTGGAGCCCTGCACCAGGGACCGGAAGTGGTTCTCCTTCTGGGCCAGTTCCTGGGTGAGGGTGATGTTGTCGAGCAGCATGATGCCCTGGCGCACCACGAGGGCGAGCACCACGGTGCCGCCGGTGATCAGCACCACGCGGTCGACGCTGCGGCCGTTGAGCACGTTGTACAGGATGCCCAGGGTGCAGACGGCGGCGGCGAGATAGGGCGTGAGCGCGGCCAGGGAGCCGGCGATGGGCCGGGTGAGCGGGTACCGGGGCTGGTCGCCCGGCTGCGGGGCCGTCTGCGGGGCCGGCGGTGGGGCGGGGTGCTGGTGGCCGCTGCCGCGCTGTCCGGGCAGGTGCTCGTGGACCACGCGGGAGTGCCCGGAGCCGTCCTTGCGCCCGGCGTCGGCCGGTCCGCGCCGGGGCGCCGCCCAGGGCGCGTACGCGAGGAGCAGGGAGCCCGCGAACCAGCCGGCGTCGAGCAACTGCCCCGACTGGTACGTGTGGTGGAGCAGCGGCGAGGTGAACAGGGCGTCGCACATCACGGTCAGGGCCAGCGCGCCGATCGCGGTGTTGATCGCGGTGCGGTTGGTCGAGGAGCGCCGGAAGTGCAGGGCGAGCACCATGCTGACCAGGGCGATGTCCAGCAGCGGGTAGGCGAGCGAGAGCGCGGTGTGCGCGACGCTCGAGCCCTCGGACTTCGCGGCCTGGGCGAGGGCGAGGCTCCAGGCCAGCGTCAGCAGCGAGCCGCCGATCAGCCAGGCGTCCAGCCCCAGGCAGACCCAGCCGGCCTTGGTCACGGGCCGCTTGGCGAGCACCAGGAGGCCGACGATGGCGGGCGGCGCGAAGCACAGGAAGAACCCGTCGGCGTACGAGGGGCTCGGCACGGGCTGCTCCAGGACGACCTCGTACCAGCCCCAGACCAGGTTGCCGAGGGCGGCCATCGCCGAGGAGAGCGAGAACAGCAGCCAGGCGGGCCGGAAGCGGATGCGGCGGCTGCGGGCGTAGCGGAAGCAGGAGACGGCGGCCACCGCGGCGGCCGCGGCCAGTCCGAAGTCGCCCATGATCAGGGCGAGTCGGTCCGAGCCCCAGCCGAGCGCGGACCCGACGGCGTAGGCCGCGCACAGCAGGGCCAGCCCGCTCTGCTGGGCGAGGGCCGAGCCGCCGAGCAGAGGGCTCGGCAGCGTCAGCCGTGGTTCGCGCCGGCCCGGGCCCCGCACTCCGTCGACGCGCGTCGGGGAGGGCGGTGGCGAGCTCACCGGTCCCTCCCGGTGCGCGCCGCTCGCGGGTCCCGCGGGTCCCGGTGGGCCGGGCGGGCCTGCCGCCTCCGGCAGCCGGGCCCGCGCGGGTGATGGCCGTGCCGGCAGCCGTGACCGTCTTGGTGACCGCGTCCGCGGGCGGCCCTCCGCCAGGGTCGCCGACGGCGGCCCCGCAGCGTCGGATCGATCGTCCATAGGCCGTGCATCGCCCGTCGCCCCCCTCACACATCTGGTCTGTCCGTCCCCGGCGCCGAACGGTGCGCGGCGCAGCCCCTGTCGGGACGATACACCAGTCTCGTCACTCAGGGACATAGCACTTCTACTCTCCGTGACGACCAGCGCATATGCGCGCACGGAACGCTTCCGGAGGGTTGCGGACGGTACTCGAAGCGGATTTCCGGCCTGTTGCGTGGCGGCGCGCGCGTCACCCCGCGCGCCGTCGGCCGGTGGGCGTCACGCGCGGTTCGCGCCCGTCGTTAGGATCACGTTGCGCAGGGGCTCCCGGTTCACCCAACGAGTCAACTGGTCCACCAGCAACCGCTTCGCGCGCGGCAGGAACGCGGACGTGGGTCCGCCCACGTGCGGGCTGATCAGGACGCCGGGGGCCCGCCAGAGGGGGTGCGCCGGCGGGAGCGGCTCGGGGTCGGTGACGTCCAGGGCCGCGGTGATGCGGCCGGTCTCCACCTCCGCGAGCAGGGCCTTCGTGTCCACGACGCCGCCGCGGGCGACGTTGACCAGGAGCGCGCCGTCCTTCATACAGGCGAGGAAACCGTCGTCGACCAGGTGCCGGGTCGCCTCCGTGAGGGGCGTGGACAGGATGACGACGTCCGCGTCGGGGAGCAGGGCGGACAGGTCGGTGAGTGGATGCACGGGTCCGCGCGCCGTGGTGCGCGCCGAGCGCGCGACGCGCGCCACCCGCGCTACCTCGAAGGGGATGAGCCGGTCCTCGATGGCGGCGCCGATCGAGCCGTATCCCACGATGAGGACGTTCTTGTCCGCGAGCGCCGGCCGGAATCCGCCGCGCCACTCCCCCTCGTCCTGCGCCCGCACGAAGTCGGGGATGCCGCGCAGGGACGCGAGGATCAGCGCGAGCGTGAGTTCGGAGGTGCTCGCCTCGTGCACCCCGCGCGCGTTGCACAGGCGCACGCCGGGCCGCAGGTGCCTCAGGCCCGGCTCCACGTGGTCGGTGCCGGCGGACAGCGTCTGCACGACCTCCACGGCGCCCATCTCGGGCAGGGGGCGCTGCCCGACCGCGGGTTCCTTCATATAGGGCACGACGTAGAACGCGCAGTCCGCGGGATCGGCGGGGTAGTCCTCGCCGCCGTCCCAGAAGCGGTACGCCGGACCTGCGGGAAGTCCGTCGATCTCGTCCGGCCGGAGGGGGAGCCACACGTCAGCAGTCATGCCTGGAGGCTATGTCAGGCGAACTGGTGTGCAGAGGTTAGGTTGGGGTGCCGGAAGAGGGAGGGTCACGGCCAGGTGGAGCGCAGGACGATCGGCGCGGGCGCACTCGCGGTGGGAGCCGTCGGCCTCGGCTGCATGCCGATGAGCTGGGCCTACAGCTCGTCGCGGCAGCGGGGCGAGGAGTCGCTGAGAACGGTGCACCGCGCACTCGATCTGGGCACGACGCTGCTGGACACGGCCGACATGTACGGCCCGTTCACCAACGAGCTGCTGGTGGGGCGGGCGTTGAAGGAGCGGCGGCCGGACGCCTTCGTGTCGACCAAGGTCGGCCTGCTGGTGGGCGAGCAGCACATCGTGGCCAACGGCCGTCCCGGCTATGTGAGACGGGCGTGCGACGCCTCGTTGCGCCGGCTGCAGACGGACGTCATCGACCTGTACCAACTGCACCGCTCCGACCCCGAGGTGCCCGTCGAGGAGACGTGGGGCGCGATGGCCGAGCTGGTGCAGGCCGGCAAGGTACGGGCGCTGGGGCTGTGCGCGGTCGGCGCCCGCAGCGGACGGCGGTCGGGCGGACGCCTGCACGACGCCACGATCCGCCAGCTCCAGCGGGTGCAGCAGGTCTTCCCGGTGAGCGCGGTGCAGGCCGAGCTGTCGGTGTGGTCGCCGGAGGCGCTGGAGACGCTGCTGCCGTGGTGCGAGGCCCGCGGGGTCGGCTTCCTGGCCGCGATGCCGCTGGGCAACGGCTTCCTGACCGGCACCCTGACTCCGGGCCAGGGCTTCGAGCATGACGACGTGCGCGCCCGGCACCCCCGCTTCACCGCCGAGATGATGGCGGCGAACCAGCCGATCGTGGTGGGGCTGCGCCGAATCGCGGCCCGGCACGGCGACGAGGTCACACCGGCGCAGGTGGCGCTCGCGTGGGTGCTGGCGCAGGGGCGGCACGTGGTGCCGGTGCCGGGGGCGAAGCGGGAGCGCTGGGTGACGCAGAACGCGCGGGCCGAGGGGCTGCGGCTGACGAACGAGGACCTGGCCGAGGTGGCGGAGCTGCCCAGGGCGCGGGGATCCTGGGACTGACGGCGGGGCCGCCCGGTGCGGGAATCCCGGGAGGGACGGCGGGGCCGCCCGGTGCGGGAATCCCGGGAGGGACGGCGGAGCCGCCCGGCCGGCCGTGTCCCGGACGGTGACCGGTCCCGGGAGATCGGGAACCCGTGGGGCTCGGGCGGTGTATGAAGAGTGAGACCCGCCGCGTCGAAGGGACCGTGATCGTGCAACGTCGAGCCGTGTCGGCCGTGTTGGCCGCCGCCGCACTCCTGCTGACGTCCGGATGCTCGTCCGGCGACGGTGACGCGCCGGGGAAGAACGGGGGCGTGAGACCGAGCGCCACCGCCGGCTCCGAGGCGCCGCCGAGCGCGCGGGCGACCGCGACGCCGCCCGCGAAGGGCACGGTCTCCGTGGTGCGCACGGTCGCCGAGGGCCTGAAGACCCCCTGGGGTCTCGCCCCGATCCCGGGCGGCGACCTGCTGGTGTCCTCCCGCGACGAGGCCACGATCACCCGGATCGATGCGAAGACCGGGAAGAGGACCGAGCTGGGCGAGGTGCCCGGGGTGTCACCCGCCGGCGAGGGCGGGCTCCTGGGGATCGCGCTGTCCCCGGACTTCGCCGCGGACCACATGATCTACGCCTACTTCACCTCGGCCTCGGACAACCGCGTCGTGCGGATGCTCTACGACGGGAAGCGGCCCGCGGGCGAGCAGTTGGGCGCACCCGACACGGTCTTCAAGGGCATCCCCAAGGGCTACATCCACAACGGCGGCCGGATCGCCTTCGGCCCCGACCGCATGCTGTACGCGGGCACCGGCGAGAGCGGCGACACCGGGCTGTCCCAGGACAGGAAGTCGCTGGGCGGCAAGATCCTGCGGATGACCCCCGAGGGGGAACCGGCCCCGGGCAACCCCTTCCCGGACTCCCCGGTCTACTCGTACGGCCACCGCAATGTGCAGGGCCTGGCCTGGGACCGTGAACAGCGCCTGTTCGCCTCGGAGTTCGGCCAGGACACCTGGGACGAGCTGAACGCGATCAAGCCCGGCGACAACTACGGCTGGCCCGAGGCCGAGGGAACGACGGACGACAAGGACTTCCACAGTCCGCTGGCCCAGTGGGCCACCGACGACGCCTCCCCCAGCGGGCTGGCCCACGCCAAGGGCTCCCTGTGGATGGCGGGCCTGAAGGGGCGGACCCTGTGGCGCGTCCCGCTCGACGGCGTCAAGGCGTCGGCCGACCCCCAGCCCTTCCTGAAGGGCGAGTACGGCCGGCTGCGGACGGTCGTGGCCGCGGGCGGCGACAGGCTGTGGCTGGTGACGAGCAACACCGACGGAAGGGGTGAGCCCGAGTCCGGCGACGACCGCATCCTGGAGCTCAAGGTGAGCTGAGGTCGCCGTCCTCGTCGTCCCAGTCGTCCTCGGGGAGGGTCTCCGTACGCCGTACGACGACCTTTCCGGAGGCGAGGTCTATCGGCCCGCGTCCGGGGTCGCTGTCGCCGACGTCCTCGCGGGTCAGTTCCAGGCGGTTCTGTTCGTCGCGCTCGTGCTTGCGGCCGGGCGCGAAGAGCTCTTCGAACGCGTTGAACACAGGACCTCCTACGACCGGCGTCCCTCACAGCGTATGCCTCAGCCGCGCGTCCCGGAGGTGAGCGTCTCCACCGGGAACAGCCCCATCCGGTGCGCCACCGCGGCCGCCTCGCCCCCGCCGGAGACGCCGAGCTTGCCCAGGATGTTCGACACATGGACGCTGGCGGTCTTCGGGGAGATGAAGAGCTCCTGGGCGATCTGGCGGTTGGTGCGCCCCGCGGAGACCAGGCGCAGCACATCGCGCTCGCGGCTGGTGAGGCCGAGGGTGTCGGCCGGGTCGGCGGGGGGCGGGGCCGTGGTGAGGCTGAGGCGGGCCCGCTGGGCCAGCAGGGTCGTGGCGTCGGCGAGCGGGCGGGCGCCCAGGTGCACGGCGGTGGCCCGGGTGAGCCGGAGCAGCTCGGCGGCACGGGCGCGCTCGTCGTCGCCGCCCCCGGTCAGCAGCGCCTCGGCCAGGCGGTGGCGGACGCGGGCGAGGTCATAGGGGCGGTCCAGCGCCTCGAAGGCGGTGACCACGTCGTCCCAGGTGCCGGGGTCGGCGCGGCCCTCGGCCCGGTCGATCTCGGCGCGGGTCCACCGCTCGTAGGCGAGCCATACGGGCGCGCCCGTGGCGAGGGTGCGGACGGCCTCGAAGAGGCGCCGCAGGAAGGCGGTGCGTCCGTCGCGCCCGCCGGGCGGCGGGACGGCGCGGGCGTCGGACTCGGCGACGGCCGCGGCCAGCAGCAGGGGCCAGGCGTAGCGCTGGGTGCCGGGCGGGAAGCCGGCGTCGAGGAGGCGGCCCTCCGCGGCGGCTATCCCGAGGGTGAGGTGGGACATGGGGAGGTTGTGCTGCGGCATCGGGTCGTGGGTGCCGTAGGAGGCGCGGGCGGCGGCGAGGTGGCGGGCGGCCTCGGCGATCTGGCCGCGGTCGAGCGCGAGCTGGGCCAGGCGGTTGGCGGCGCCGCCGCGCGGCTTGGCTGACTGGCTGGTGCGCTGGGCGCCGACGGCGGCCTCGGCCGCCTCGTCCCAGCGGCCCAGGGAGACCAGGGACTCGGCGAGGTTCACCCAGATCCAGGCCTCGGAGTCGCGCAGGCCCCACTCCTGGGTGAGCCGCAGACCCTCGCGCAGGATGGAGACGGCCTCCGCCGAGCGGCCGACGCCTTCCAGGACGGACGGCAGGTTCACATGGCTGCGGCCCACCACGGAGGTGAGCCCGCGTTCCAGCACCGCCTCCTTGACCTCGTACATCTGGGCGAGGCCGGCGCCGTCCCCGGCCTCGGCCATGAGTCCGCCGAGGGTCAGGCGCGCGTTCAGCTCGATGTCCTCGGCGCCCACCATGCGCGCGTACTCCACGGCCCGCTCCGCGGCGGACACCGCGTCGGCGCCGGGGTCGCGCAGCATCGACCAGCTGGCGGCGGTGGCGAGCACCTCGGCGTGCACCTCGGACGGCGGCAGGCCGCGGACGAGGTCCTGGGCGGTGCCGATCTCCTTCCAGCCGTCCCCGCGGGCGAGGGCCTATACCAGCCGGGAGCGCTGGATCCAGAACCAGGCGGCGCGCAGCGGGTCGTGGTCCTCCTCCAGCAGGTGCAGGGCCCGCTTGGTGATCTTCAGGGCGCGTTCGCGCTCGCCGCAGCGCCGTCCGGCGACGGCCGCCTCGGCCATCAGGTCGAGGTAGCGCAGCGGGGCGGCGGGCTCGGGGGTGCCGCCGCGCCGCTCGGGCAGCGGGGGCGGATAGGCCTCGGTGTAGTCGACGGGGCGCAGGGTGGCGCGGATGTCCGCGGGGGTGGCGTCCCACAGTTCCATCGCGCGTTCCAGCAGGCGCAGTTGCTCGGAGTGGGCGCGCCGGCGGCGGGCGGTGACGGCGGCGTCGAGGACGGCGGGCAGGGCCTTGGCCGGGTCGTTCGCGTGGTACCAGTAGCTGGCCAGGCGCATCACGCGCTCGCCGGGCGGGACGAGCGTCGGGTCGGCTTCGAGGGCTTCGGCGTAGCGGCGGTTGAGGCGGGAGCGTTCGCCGGGCAGCAGATCGTCGGCGACGGCCTCGCGGACGAGGGAGTGCCGGAAGCGGTAGCCGTCGTCGCCGGGCGCGGCGGTGAGGATGCTGGCGTTGACGGCGGCCCGCAGCGCCTCGATCAGATCGTCTTCGGCGAGGTCGGCGACGGCGGCGAGCAGCCGGTACTCGACGGTGGAACCGCCCTCGGCGACGAGCCGGGCGACCCGCTGGGCGCTCTCGGGGAGCCGCTCGACGCGTACGAGGAGCAGGTCGCGCAGGGAGTCGGTGAGGCCGGTGCAGCCGCCCTCGTGGGCGGCGACGGCGAGTTCCTCGACGAAGAAGGCGTTCCCGTCGGAGCGTTCGAAGATCGCGTCGACCTGGGCCGGGTCGGGTTCGCGGGCGAGGATGCCGGCGATCTGGCAGCCGACCTCGTCGCGGGTGAAGCGGCCGAGCTCGATGCGGCGGACGGTGCGCAGCCGGTCGAGTTCGGCGAGGAGCGGGCGCAGCGGGTGCCGGCGGTGGATGTCGTCGGAGCGGTAGGTGGCGAGGACGACGAGGCGGCCGGTGCGCAGGGTGCGGAAGAGGTAGGTGAGCAGGTGCCGGGTGGAGGCGTCGGCCCAGTGCAGGTCCTCCAGGGCGACCACGACCGTGCGGTGCGCGGCGAGGCGTTCCAGGAGGCGGGCCGTCAGTTCGAAGAGGCGGGCCATGCCCTCCTCGCCGGAGCGGTCGGCGCCGAGGCCGGCCGGGGTCTCCCCCACCTCGGGCAGCAGGCGCGCCAGCTCGTCCTCCTGCCCGGCGGCGGCCGCGGCGAGTTCGTCGGGGAGCTGGCGGCGCAGCGCGCGCAGGGCGGTGGAGAAGGGGGCGAACGGCAGGCCGTCGGCGCCGATCTCGACGCAGCCGCCGACGGCCACGACGGCGCCCGCGCGGGCGGCGGCGCCGGCGAACTCCTCGACGAGGCGGGTCTTGCCGACCCCGGCCTCACCGCCGATGACCAACGCCTGCGGCTCGCCCGTGGTGGCACGGGCGAGCGCGTCGTCCAACGTCTCCAACTCGGTTGTCCGGCCGACGAACACGGGGCTTACGGAGCGGCTCTCCACAGGCCCGAGCATCGCACGCGGCGCGGGTGGCGCGGCACCGGTTTTCCTGGTGCCGCGCCCGGACCCGGGCCCGGTCTCCGGCGGCCTCACGCGGGGCGCGCGGCGCGCCGGTGGCCGGGGCCGGCGGTATGCGAGGGCGTGTCCCCCGGCTCCCGTGCCGGGCGCCGGGCGGCGCGGCGCTCGGCGCGGCGGACCCGGACGGCCTCGCGGACCAGGCGCTCGTGCTCGGCCTGGCGGATCAGCTCGTCGGTGCGCAGCTGGTGCATCTCGTAGTCGTGCATGGTGTCCCCCTGGTGGATCCGGGCTGTCATCGCTTCCTGCGATGCCTCAACCTTCGTCTCCCAGGGGGGTCCGCCACATCGGGAGAGTGCCGCATCTTGCCGGCCCCGTGGGTGCCTTAGACACGGCGAAGGGGCCCCAGGACGCCGTCTAAGGTGCTTACGGCGGTCCTGAGGCCCCTCTGATCCGCGGTGACTCAGCCCGCCGAGGGCAGGCCGAGCAGCGCGTCGGTGTACTTGAGGACGGCCAGCAGCAGGCCGATCACGCCGAGGGCGACACCGCCCCAGGCGACCGACTTGATCCAGGCGGGCTGCGGCCGGCCGGGGGCGCCGAACGCGGGCCGGGCGAGCACCACGACACCGACGATCAGCGCGACCACCGCGAACAGGCCGGCCACCAGCGCGGAGCTCTGCCAGGCGTCGCCGTAGACCGCCTTGATCTGCGTGGCCACGCTCGCGTCGGACGACGTCTCCAGCTGGCCGATGAGCGTCTCGCGCGCGGCGGCGACCGTGCCGATCCAGCTGCCGGTCAGGGACACGAGGCCGAGGGCGGCGGAGACCACCGCGGCGGCGCCCTGGCCGACGAAGGAGCGCTCCGCTTCCGTCGCCTCGGCGGCCACCTCCTCGGGCTCGTCGCCGGCGACGGCCTGGGCCTCGGCCGCCTCGGTGACGTCCACGGCCTCGTCGTCGGCCCTGGCCGTGGTCACGGTCTCGTCCACTGTCTTCGTTCCCATGTCTGGCACCGTACGTACGCTTCCTGAGAGGTGTCTTAATGATCGCTGTGCGCGGTACGCGCGTGTGCTTCACGCCACTGCGGGGCGAGGATCGACCAGATCTCCAGATCGTGGCGCACCCCACCATAGAGGTGGGCTTCGCGGCGTACGCCGTCCCGGGTCATCCCGAGGCGGCGGGCGACGTTCAGGCTGGCGGTGTTGCCGGCGGCGGCGACCCATTCGACGCGGTGGATGCCGCGCTCCTCGACGGCCCAGTCGACGAGCACCCGCATGGCCCGCGTGACGAGACCGCGCCCGGTCGCGGCGGGTTCCAGCCAGCACCCGACCTCACAGGTGCCGGCCGCGGCGTCGAAGTGCAGCGTGAGGACGCCCCCGACGAGCTTCCCGTCCAGCCAGATGCCGTGGTACGAGGCACTGTCCGCGGCGCGCAGGTCGGCGTACCGCTGGAGCGTCTCGCGTGCGGACGCCCGGTCGGTGACGGCCGAGCCGAACGGGATGAACCGCCCGATGAACTCCCGGCCGCGCTCCAGATGGGCCAGGAACTCGTCGGCGTGCCACGGTTCCAGCGGCCTCAGCTCGGCTCCGTCGTCACCCAGGGATATCGCGTACATCGTCCCTCTGCTCCTTCTCGAGTTCCGCCACGACGTCGGTGAGCGTCTCATGGGCGGCCCGGCACTCGGGCGGCTCGATGCTGATGCGGGGCATGCGCTTGTCGAGCCAGCGGGGCAGCCACCAGTTGGCTCCGCCGAGCAGGTGCATCAGGGCGGGGACGAGGAGGGTGCGCAGCACGAACGCGTCCAGGGCGACGGCCGCCGCGAGGGCGATGCCGAACATGGCGATCACGCGGTCGCCGCTGAGGACGAAGGCGAGGAAGACGGAGATCATGATGACCGCGGCGGAGTTGATCACCCGGCCGGTCTCGGCAAGGCCGACGCGCACGGCCCGCCGGTTGTCGCCGGTCTCCAGCCACTCCTCGTACATCCGGCTGACCAGGAAGACCTGGTAGTCCATGGAGAGCCCGAAGAGCACGGACACCATGATCACGGGGAGGAAGGGCTCGATCGGACCGGCCCGGCCGAGCCCCAGCAGCTCGCTCCCCCAGCCCCACTGGAACACGGCGACGACGACGCCGAACGCGGCGGCCACGGCGGCCACGTTCATCGCGGCGGCCTTCACCGGGATGCCGACGGACCGGAAGGCGAGCAGGAGCAGCAGGCAGCCGAGGCCGATGACGGCGCCGACGAAGAGGGGGAGCTTGCCGACGATCACGTCGGCGAAGTCGTCGTAGCCGGCCGTCATGCCGCCGACCTGGACGTCGAGGGAGGTCCCGGTCTCGGCGCGCGGCAGGACGTCGTCGCGCAGCCGGTCCACGAGGTCGCTGGTCTGGCGGGACTGCGGGGACGACTCGGGGACCACGGTGAGGTAGGCGGTGTCGCTGCGCGCGTTGTACGTCACCGCGGTCACCGAGGCGACGCCCTCGGTGGCGCGCAGGGCGGCGTCGAG
This sequence comes from Streptomyces sp. NPDC046859, assembly GCF_040645135.1. Classification (NCBI taxonomy): domain Bacteria; kingdom Bacillati; phylum Actinomycetota; class Actinomycetes; order Kitasatosporales; family Streptomycetaceae; genus Streptomyces; species Streptomyces sp. NPDC046859. The sequence continues at coordinate 64,243 of NZ_JBEYXR010000028.1, read as the reverse complement.
GTTGTCCAGGGCCAGCTTGTCCTCGGCGCCGCCGACCTCGGTGACGAGGGTGAGCGGCCCGTTGACGCCGGGCCCGAAGCCGTCGGCGAGGAGGTCGTAGGCCTGGCGGGTGGTGGAGGTGGCCGGGTCGTTGCCCTGGTCGGAGGTGCCGAGGCGCAGCGCCAGGGTGGGCAGGGCGAGAACGGTGATGACGGCGAGAGCGATCGCGCCGAGGGCCTTGGGGTGGCGCTCCACGAAGGCGGACCAGCGGGCGGCGAGCCCGGTGGGCAGTTCGGGCTGGGGTCCGTGCTCGGCCAGCCGGCGCCGCTCGCGGCGGCTGAGGGCACGCATGCCGATGAGGGACAGCAGGGCGGGCAGCAGGGTCACGGAGGCCGCGACGGTCAGGACCACGGTCAGGGAGGCGGCGATCGCCACGCCGTTGAGGAAGCTCAGCCGCAGGATCAGCATGCCCAGCAGGGCGATGCACACCGTGGCACCGGCGAACACCACCGCGCGCCCGGTGGTGACCACGGCGTTGGTGATCGACTCGGCCACAGGCAGGCCCCGTTTGAGTCCGCGCCGGTGTCTGGTGACGATGAACAGGGCGTAGTCGATGCCGACGCCGAGTCCGATGAGCATGCCGAGCATGGGGGCGAAGTCGGCCACCGTCATGGCGTGCCCGAGGAGGGCGATCCCCGCGTAGGCGGTGCCGACGCTCACCAGGGCGGTGGCGATGGGCAGCAGCGAGGCGGCGAGCGAGCCGAAGGCGAGGAAGAGGACGACGGCGGCGACGGCCACGCCGACGATCTCGGCGGTGTGCCCGCCCGGCGACTCGGTGAGGGCGACGGCGGACCCGCCGAGTTCGACCTGGAGCCCGTCGGTCTCCGCGGCCTTCGCGGTGTCCACGACGGCCCGGGCCTCACCCTCGTCGAGGCGTCCGGCGCCGGCGTCGAAGGTCACGGTGGCGTAGGCCGTGTGCCCGTCCTCGCTGATCCGGGCGGCGCCCTGCTTGCCGTAGGGGCCGTACACGGACGCGACGCCGGGCAGGTCCGCGATGTCGTCCAGGGTGCGCCTCATGGTCTGTTCGACGGCGCCGGCGCGGACGGTGCCCGACGGGGTGTGCCAGACGACGGTGTCGCTGTCGCCGCCGAAGCCGGGGAAGCCCTCCTGCAGCAGCTGCGTGGCGCGGCCCGACTCGGTGCCGGGGACCTCGTAGTCGTTGGAGTAGGCGGAGCCCGTGACGGCGGCGGCCGCGGTCACCCCGCCGAAGGCGAGGAGCCAGAGCAGTACGGCGACGAGGCGGCGTTGGACACACCAGCGTGCAAGAGCTGCCACGGACGTGCTCCCAGGGACGATGTGTGGATCTTTGACCGGGAACAGTCGTTCATGAAGTGAACAGCCCGCAAAGAACGTATGAGCGATGTGATGCAACTCTTACAGTTGAAAATGATCGTTTGCCGCGATCGTGGGGTTGTTCACAGCAATAGGAGGAAGAACACAGGACAGTAACGGCGCTTATGTCGTCGCAGGTGGCGCCAGTCACAGTAGTGCCGTGGCACATCGGGAACCTTCCCGGGACGGGAAATCGCATGCGCCGCCCCCGGACCCGCTGTTAGCGTCCGACGGTCACTCCGTCAGCCGCGGCCCCTCGCCGCCGACCCGAGCAGGTGCATTGTTTGAGCGTCCGGCCGAGCTCCTCCGTACCCCCTTCCGCTTCCCCGGACTCAAGGAGCCCGTCCACCCATGCCGGACCACATCCCGAGCACCTCGAATGAGCACCTCGCCGAACGGCTGACCCACCCCCGCCACCCGCGCGCCAACCGCTACGACCCCCGCTGGGTCATCGACAACCAGATGGGGCCGAACGCGCTCTGGCTGCTGGAGTGGCTGGCCCCCGCCCTCGGCCTGGACGCCCTGCGCCCCGGCGCCCGCGTCCTCGACCTGGGCTGCGGCCGGGCCATGACCTCCGTCTTCCTGGCCAGGGAGTACGACGCCCAGGTCACCGCGGCCGATCTGTGGATCGAGCCCGACGACAACGCGCGCCGCGTCGCCGAGGCCGGTTTCGCCGACCGGGTGCTGCCCGTCAAGGCCGAGGCGCACGACCTGCCGTTCGCCGAGGGCTGCTTCGACACGATCGTGAGCATCGACGCCTACCAGTACTTCGGCACCGACGACCTCTACCTGCCCACGCTCACCCGGCTGCTGCGCCCCGGCGGCCGGATCGGCGTCGTCGTACCGGCGCTGCGCGAGGAGCCGGACGGCGTGGAGCCGCCGGAGCACCTGCGGCCGTACTGGGAGCCTGGGTACTGGTGCTTCCACAGCGCCGGCTGGTGGCGGCGCCACTGGACCCGCAGCGGTGCCGTGGAGGTCGAGACCGCCGACTGGCTGGACGACGGCTGGCGGGACTGGCTGCTGTGGTGCGAGGTGGTCGCCGAGGAGAGTCCCGAGGAGTTCCACCGCACGATGGCCCGCCAGGTCGCCGAGATGGTGCGCCGGGACGAAGGGCGCACGCTGGGCTTCGTCCGCGTGGTGGGGCGCCGCCTGTGACGACGAGGGGGACGCACCGGATGCCGGTGCGTCCCCCTCGGGGTGTCCTGCCTGGGGCTCAGCCCTCGCTGACGCCCAGCTTCTCCAGGATCAGCTCCTTGACGCGGGCCGCGTCGGCCTGACCGCGGGTGGCCTTCATGACCGCGCCGACCAGGGCGCCGGCCGCGGCGACCTTGCCACCGCGGATCTTGTCCGCGATGCCCGGGTTGCCGGCGATGGCCTCCTCGACGGCGGTGGTCAGCGCGCCCTCGTCGGAGACGACCTTCAGACCGCGCTTCTCGACGACCTCGTCCGGGGTGCCCTCGCCCGCGAGCACACCCTCGATGACCTGGCGGGCCAGCTTGTCGTTCAGGTCGCCCTTGGCGACGAGCTCGGTGACCCGGGCGACCTGCTCGGGGGTGATGGAGAGCTCGTCGGGCGCCTTGCCCGCCTCGTTGGCGCTGCGGGCCAGCTCACCCATCCACCACTTGCGGGCGGAGGCCGGGTCGGCACCGGCGTCGATCGTGGCGACGATCAGGTCCAGCGCGCCGGCATTGAGGATCGCCTGCATGTCGGTGGCGGAGATGCCCCAGTCGGCCAGCAGCCGGGTGCGGCGGGCCAGCGGCAGCTCGGGCAGGACCGCCCGGATCTCCTCGACCCACTCGCGCGAGGGGGCCACCGGCACCAGGTCCGGCTCGGGGAAGTACCGGTAGTCCTCGGCCTCCTCCTTCACGCGGCCCGAGGTCGTGGACCCCGTGTCCTCGTGGAAGTGCCGGGTCTCCTGCACGATCGTGCCGCCGGACGACAGCACGGTCGCGTGCCGCTGGATCTCGAAGCGGACCGCGCGCTCCACCGACCGCAGCGAGTTGACGTTCTTCGTCTCCGAGCGGGTGCCGAACTTCTCGGTGCCGTGCGGGCGCAGCGACAGGTTCACGTCGCAGCGCATCTGGCCCATCTCCATCCGGGCCTCGGAGACGCCGAGCGCCCGGATGACCTCGCGCAGCTCACGGACGTACGCCTTGGCCACCTCGGGGGCGCGCTCACCGGCGCCGACGATCGGCTTGGTGACGATCTCGATGAGCGGGATGCCGGCGCGGTTGTAGTCCAGCAGGGAGTAGGACGCGCCGTGGATACGGCCGGTGGCACCGCCGACGTGCGTCGACTTGCCGGTGTCCTCCTCCATGTGGGCGCGCTCGATCTCGACGCGGAAGGTCTCCCCGTCCTCCAGCTGTACGTCGAGGTAGCCGTTGAAGGCGATCGGCTCGTCGTACTGGGAGGTCTGGAAGTTCTTCGGCATGTCCGGATAGAAGTAGTTCTTCCGGGCGAAGCGGCACCATTCGGCGATCTCGCAGTTCAGCGCGAGGCCGATCTTGATGGCGGACTCGACGCCGGTCGCGTTGACGACCGGGAGCCCGCCCGGCAGGCCGAGGCAGACCGGGCAGGTCTGCGTGTTGGGGGCCTGGCCGAGGGCGGTCGAGCAACCGCAGAACATCTTGGTCTTGGTGCCGAGTTCGACATGGACCTCGAGGCCCATGACGGGGTCGTACGACGCGAGTGCGTCCTCGTACGACACCAGGTCGGTCGTGGTGGTCACGGTGAAACTTCCCTCTCAGCCCAGCAGGACGTCGTCGTCGCCCAGCCGCTTCAGCTCGCGGTAGAGGATGGCGAGGCCGGTGACGATCGCGGTGGCGGAGACGGCGGCGTCGAGCAGACGCAGCGTGTCGCTCTCCACGCGGGCCTTCTTGGCCTGCTTGACGACGTTGACCGCGCCGAACGCGGTGGTGGCCATGGACAGGTACAGACCGGACTTCGACTTCTTGAAGCCCTTGGCCTTGGACATTGCCTTGCTCACAGCGACGGAGCCTCCTCGATCAGCGGGTGACCCCACTTTTCCACGAAGGCGGCCTCGACGGCGGCGCCGACCTTGTAGAGCCGGTCGTCCTTCAGTGCCGGGGCGATGATCTGCAGGCCGACCGGGAGGTTGTCCTCCGGGGCCAGGCCGCAGGGCAGGGACATGGCCGCGTTGCCCGCGAGGTTCGTCGGGATGGTGCACAGGTCGGCGAGGTACATCGCCATCGGGTCGTCGGCCCGCTCGCCGATCGCGAAGGCGGTGGTCGGCGTCGTCGGCGAGACGATCACGTCGACCTGCTCGAAGGCCTTCTCGAAGTCGCGCGTGATGAGCGTGCGGACCTTCTGGGCGCTGCCGTAGTACGCGTCGTAGTAGCCGCTCGACAGGGCGTACGTGCCGAGCATGATGCGGCGCTTCACCTCGGGGCCGAAGCCCGCCTCACGGGTGAGGGAGGTGACCTCCTCGGCGGAGTGCGTGCCGTCGTCGCCGACGCGCAGGCCGTAGCGCAGGCCGTCGAAGCGGGCGAGGTTGGAGGAGCACTCGGACGGGGCGATCAGGTAGTACGCCGACAGCGCGAGGTCGAAGGACGGGCAGTCCAGCTCGACGATCTCGGCGCCCAGCTCCTTCAGCAGCTCGACGGACTCGTCGAAGCGCTGGATGACGCCGGCCTGGTAGCCCTCGCCGCGGAACTGCTTGACCACACCGACGCGCATGCCCCGCACGCTGCCGTTGCGGGCGGCCTCGACGACCGGCGGGACCGGGGCGTCGATGGAGGTGGAGTCCATCGGGTCGTGCCCGGCGATGACCTCGTGCAGCAGGGCCGCGTCGAGGACCGTACGGGCACAGGGACCGCCCTGGTCCAGCGAGCTGGAGAAGGCGACCATGCCGTACCGGGACACCGCGCCGTACGTCGGCTTGACGCCGACCGTGCCGGTGACGGCGGCCGGCTGACGGATGGAGCCGCCGGTGTCCGTGCCGATGGCGAGCGGCGCCTGGAAGGAGGCGAGCGCGGCGGAGGAACCGCCGCCGGAGCCGCCGGGGATCTTGGTGAGGTCCCAGGGGTTGCCGGTCGGGCCGTAGGCGCTGTTCTCGGTGGAGGACCCCATGGCGAACTCGTCCATGTTGGTCTTGCCGAGGATGACGACGTCGGCGGCCTTCAGCCGCTTGGTGAGCGTCGCGTCGTACGGCGGGATCCAGCCTTCGAGCATCTTCGAGCCGACGGTCGTGGGGACGCCCTCGGTGGTGAAGATGTCCTTCAGCGCGAGGGGGACGCCGGCCAGCGGACCGAGCTTCTCGCCGCGCTCCCGCTTCTCGTCGACGGCGCGGGCCTGCGCGAGGGCGCCCTCGCGGTCGACGTACAGGAAGGCGTGCACCTTCTCGTCGACGGCCTCGATCCGGGCCAGGTGGGCCTCGGCGACCTCGACGGCCGTGAGCTCGCCGGAGGCGATCTTCTCGGCGGTCTCGGCGGCGGTGAGCTTGATGATGTCCGTCATGGTCAGTCCTCCCCCAGGATCTGCGGCACCTTGAAACGCTGCTGCTCCTGGGCCGGGGCGCCGGAGAGCGCCTGCTCGGGGGTGAGCGAGGGACGGACCTCGTCCTCGCGCATGACGTTCGTCAGCGGGAGGGGGTGCGAGGTAGGCGGTACGTCTTGGTCGGCGACCTCACTGACGCGGGCGACCGCGCCGATGATGTCGTCCAGCTGTCCCGCGAAGTGGTCGAGCTCTTCGGGCTTCAGCTCCAGACGCGCCAGCCGGGCGAGGTGGGCGACCTCCTCGCGCGTGATGCCAGGCATGCAGCGATCCTCTGGGTGAGTGTGTGTGGTTTGGCCCAATCCTATGGGGCGGGGGGCTGTGCCTGTGCATCGGTTTCCTGCGGCGCGGGGTCGGCCGGTGAGGAGCGGGGCCGCGCCGATCGGTACGACCACGGCCGTGGCGCGGTGGACGCCGATGACCAGGACGTACGGGGCGGGCCTGCACGGGCCTGGTGACGCCGACGCGTGGCGGACGCTGCCGGAGGCTGCGCAGGAGCGGCGCCTGGGCCTGATGACGGCCCGCTTCACGGCGGGGGCGAACCGCTGGGCCCGCGATCCCACCTCTGCGTGCGCCGCCGTGTCACTCGGCGGCGGGGAGCGCCGCCTTCGGGCGCTGCCAGCCCCGCGAGCCGCGCGCCCGCAGCCAGGCGGTCGTCTCATCGGGCGGCATGGCGGCGGCCACCAGCCAGCCCTGGACGGCGTCGCAGCGCAGATCGCGCAGGCGCTCCCAGGTCTCGTCGTCCTCGACGCCCTCGGCGACGACCAGCAGGCCGAGCGAGTGGGCCAGGTCGACCGTGCAGCGCACGATCTCGGCGTCCTCGGCGTCCACCGCGAGCCGGGCCACGAACGAGCGGTCGATCTTCAACTCGCTCACCGGCAGCCGCCGCAGATGCACCAGCGAGGAGTAGCCGGTGCCGAAGTCGTCGAGGGACATCTTCACGCCGTGCCCGGTGAGCGCGGCGAGGGTGTCGGCGGCGCGGGTCGGGTCCTCCAGCAGGACGTGCTCGGTGATCTCCAGCTGGAGCGCTCCCGCGGGGACCCCGTGCCGGGCGAGGCGCGCGGCCACGGAACCGGCGAATCCGGGGGTGTGCACGTCACGCGGGGAGACGTTGACGGCGACCGGCACGAACAGGCCCTGGGAGCGCCACCGCGCCACCTGGCCGAGCGCGGTCTCCAGGACGTACTCGGTGAGGTGCGGCATCAGCCCCGAGGACTCGGCTATCGCTATGAACTCGTCGGGCGGCACCTTCCCGCGCTCGGGGTGCACCCAGCGCACCAGCGCCTCCAGTCCGGCGACCTGTCCGTCGAAGCGGACCTTGGGCTGGTAGTGCAGTTCGACCTCGTGCGCGTCGAGGGCGCGGCGCAGATCGCCGAGGAGGCCGAGCCGGTCCGGGGTGTTGGAGTCCCGTTTGGACTCGTAGACCTCGACGCCGGTGCGGTCCCGTTTCGCCTGGTACATCGCCACGTCCGCGCGGCGCAGCAACCCCTCGGCGTCGAGCGCGTGGTCCGGGAAGACGGCGACGCCCGCGCTGGCCTCCAGCACCAGGGTGAGGCCGTCCAGGTCGAGCGGTGAGCTGAGCGCCGAGACGAGGCCGCGGGCGACGCGGGTCGCGGACGTGGTGGAGTCGGCGACGGGCAGCAGGACGGCGAACTCGTCTCCCCCGAGCCGCGCGGCCTCCGCCCCGCGCGGCAGGGCGAGCCGCAGCCGGTCGGCTATCTGCAACAGCAGCCGGTCACCGGCGAGATGACCCAGGGTGTCGTTCACCGACCGGAAGCGATCGAGGTCGATCAGCATGAGCGCGGACCGGGCGCCTATGCGTTCGGCGTCGTCCAGCGCGGTCCAGATCCGCTCCAGCAGCCACTGCCGGTTCGGCAGCCCGGTCAGCGGATCGCGCAACTGCTCCTCCGCCCGGGCCCGGGCTATCCAGAGGGTGGAGTCGAGGGCGACGAGCGGGATGGAGAACAGCGGCAGCAGCAGGGGCTTGGCGACGGCCACCACGCACACCAGGGGGGCGATGCCCAGCAGGGCGACGGCGGCCAGCCCCTGTCTGACCAGGGCGGTGCGGGCGACGGTGGGCAGACCGCCGCGCGGGGCGTGCAGATACCAGTGCAGGACGCGGGTGACGAGGAGATAGGCGACCGCGACCAGCACCACGCCGGGGGCGGTGTAGAGCGTCCAGGTGTCGGGGCTCCAGGGTCTCTCGACGCTGGGGACCCGGCCGAACGCGGCCAGCACCAGGGCGCCGGAGGCGATGCCGAGGATGTCCACCGCGCCGTGCAGCACGCCTTGGCGCCAGCGGCCGCGGCGGGCGACACCGACCAGGACGACGACGGTGAGGCTGACCATGCCGGCCGGCACCCAGCCGTACAGCAGCAGCACGGCGAGGGTGAGGGCGGCGCCGGAGCCGGTGCCGCCCCACCAGCGGGCGCGGCCCAGGGCCACCAGATGGCCGACGATGATGCCGGTCAGCACGGCCAGGGACCAGCCGACGGTGCCGGACGGGAAGAGGGCGTGGCCGTCGGTGAACGCCCGGTAGAAACAGGCCCCGAGGACGAAGGCGGCGGCCGCGACCACCGACGCGGGCAACGCGGGCCAGGACAGGTGCCGTTCGTGGTCGGGGTCCGCCAGCCCCGCGGCGTGCTCGCCGTCGCGCCGGGCGCCGCCGTCCGTGGTGTCCCGCCCGCTGCCCGCACCCGGGCGATCCGCGGTCCGTGCCGCCCACCCGCGGCATACGCCGGCCGTCCGGCGCAGCCGTGAGCGCGGGGCGGCACTCTCGGTCGGTTCCATTCCCGTCCCTCTCACAGCCGGCGGTGCCCACGCCACGCGGCCCGTCGCCCGACGACTGCCCTCGACGGCCCCGCGCTGGAAAACCCTTCCCCTCGCCCTTGCTTGCTCCTCGGGAGCGAAGGGATGCCCCGACCGCAGCTGGGCACGGCAGGCGCACATCCCAACAGTAGGCCGCCGAAGGCGTGTACGGGCAGCGGTCGTCGACGGTTGCCCGAATGCGCCCCAGCCACCCGTATGCATCTGATATGCGCCCATCGGGCCGGGTTCAACCGCTACTGCTCCACGGACAGGGCAACTTCGGCCGCCGCCTCCGGCCCCCGTTCCAGCAGGACGGCGAAGCCGTCCTCGTCCAGAACCGGCACCTTCAGCTGCACCGCCTTGTCGTACTTGGACCCCGGGCTGTCGCCCACGACGACGAAGGAGGTCTTCTTCGACACCGAACCGGTCACCTTCGCGCCGCGGCTCTCCAGCGCCTCCTTGGCACCGTCCCGAGTGTGATGCTCCAGCGTGCCGGTGACGACGACGGTGAGGCCCTCCAGCGGGCGGGGGCCCTCGTCCTCACCGGAGGACTGCTCCTCCAGCGGGACTCCGGCCGCCTTCCACTTGCGGACGATCTCGCGGTGCCACTCCTCGGCGAACCACTCCTTGAGCGCGGCGGCGATGATGGGGCCGACTCCGGCGGTCGCCGCCAGCTCCTCCTCCGTGGCCTGTTCGATGCGGTCGATGGAGCGGAACTCGCGGGCGAGGGCCTGCGCCGCGACCGGGCCGACGTGCCGGATGGACAGCCCGTTGAGGAACCTCGCGAGCGGGCGCTGCTTGGCGGCCTCGATGTTGGCCAGCAGGGCGAGGGTGTTCTTCTTCGGCTCGCCCTTCTGGTTGGCGAAGACCGTGACGACCTTCTCCTTGCCCGTCTTGGGGTCGCGCTTGGGCAGGCCGCTGTCCGGGTCGAGGACGTACGCCTTGATGGGCAGCAGCTTCTCCACCGTCAGGTCGAACAGGTCGCCCTCGTCGGCCAGCGGCGGGTCGGCCGGCTCCAGCGGACGGGTGAGCGCGGCGGCGGCCACCGAGCCGAAGTGCTCGATGTCCAGGCTCTCCCGGCCGGCGAGATAGGAGACCCGCTCCCGCAACTGGGCGGGGCAGGCACGGGCGTTGGGGCAGCGGAGGTCGATGTCGCCCTCCTTCATGGGCCGCAGCGGGGTGCCGCACTCGGGGCACTCGCTCGGCATCTCGAACTCCCGCTCGCTGCCGTCGCGCAGGTCGACGACCGGGCCGAGGATCTCCGGGATGACGTCCCCGGCCTTGCGGATGACCACGGTGTCCCCGATGAGGACGCCCTTGGCCTTGACGACCTCCTGGTTGTGCAGGGTGGCGAACTCGACCTCGCTGCCCGCGACGGTGACCGGCTCGACCTGGGCGTACGGGGTGACGCGGCCGGTGCGGCCGACGCCGACCTTGATGTCGAGGAGCTTGGTGTTGACCTCCTCCGGCGCGTACTTGTACGCGATGGCCCAGCGCGGGGCGCGCGCGGTGGAGCCGAGGCGGCCCTGGAGCCGGATCTCGTCCAGCTTGACGACGACGCCGTCGATCTCGTGCTCGACGGAGTGGCGGTTCTCGCCGTAATACGCGATGAACTCGCGGATGCCCGCGAGGTCGTCGACGACGCGGTTGTGCGGCGAGGTGGGCAGGCCCCAGGTCTTCAGCAGGTCGTAGGCCTGGGAGAGCCGGGTCATGCCGGAGAAGCCCTGGAGGGCGCCGATGCCGTGGACGACCATGTGCAGCGGGCGGGTGGCGGTGACGCGCGGGTCCTTCTGGCGCAGCGAACCGGCGGCGGCGTTGCGCGGGTTGGCGAAGGGCTTGTCGCCGGCGGCGACCAGGCGTTCGTTGAGCTCGAGGAACTTCGCCATCGGGAAGTAGACCTCGCCGCGGATCTCGACCAGCTCGGGCACGTCGTCGCCGGCGAGGCGGTCCGGGATCTCCGCGATGGTGCGGACGTTCGGGGTGATGTCCTCGCCCGTGCGGCCGTCGCCGCGGGTGGCCGCGCGGGTCAGGCGGCCTTTCTCGTAGGTGAGGTTGACGGCGAGTCCGTCGACCTTCAGCTCGCACAGGAAGTGGTACTCCTGCTCGCCCAGTTCACGGGCGATGCGGTCCACCCAGGCGCCGAGCTCGTCGTCGTTGAAGGTGTTGTCGAGCGACAGCATCCGCTCGCGGTGCTCGACCGCGGTGAACTCCGTCTCGTACGACCCCGAGACCTTCTGGGTCGGCGAGTCCGGTGTGCGCAGCTCCGGATACTTCTCCTCCAGGGCCTCCAACGTCTTCAGCAGCGTGTCGAACTCGGCGTCGCTGACGACCGGGGCGTCCTTCACGTAGTACCGGAAGCGGTGCTCCTCGACCTGCTCCGCCAGCTGCGCGTGCTCTTCGCGGGCCTCGGCGGGCACCGCCGTCGTCTCCGCCTGCTTGTCGCCGGCCACCGTGTTTCCTCCCGTTACTCTGGGTTGTCCGCGAGGGATCTCGCCGCCTGGACGCAGTGGGCCAGCGCCCTGCGTGCGTAGTCGGGGGACGCGCCCGCGAGTCCGCACGAGGGCGTGATCGTGACCGTCTCCGCGAGAAGCCCCGGTGACAGCCCCAGCCTGCGCCACAACGTCCTGACACCCATGACGCTACCGGCACGGTCTGACAACGGGCCGTCCGTGCCGGGGACGACACCGGCGAACAGCCGCGTACCGCCTTCCACGGCCTCACCGATCACTTCGTCGTCACGCTCCGTGAGAAGGGAGAAGTCGAAGGAGACCGCGGCCGCGCCCGCCCGGCGCAGCAGCGCGAACGGGACGTCCGGTGCGCAGGAGTGGACCACGACCGGGCCCTCGCCGTTCACCCCGACGATGTCGCGCAGGGTGTCCTCGGCGATCTGCCGGTCGACGGCGCGGTGGGTGCGGTAGCCGCTGGCGGTCCTGACCTGGCCGCGCAGCACCGCGGTCAGGGAGGGCTCGTCGAGCTGGAGGACGACCTGGGCGCCGGGGACCCGGCGCCGGACCTCCGCGAGATGCTCGCGCAGGCCCTCGGCGAGCGAGGCGGCGAGGTCGCGGCGGGCGCCCGGATCGGACAGCGCGGCCTCGCCGTTGCGCAGTTCCAGGGCCGCGGCGAGCGTCCAGGGCCCCACCGCCTGGACCTTCAGCTGCCCCTCGTAGCCCTGGGTGAACTCCTCCAGCGCGTCGAGGTCCTCGCCCAGCCAGGACCGGGCCCGCCGGGTGTCCCGGCCGGGCCGGTCGCCGATCCGCCACCCGCTGGGCTCCACGCGCGCGTACAGCTCGACGAGCATCCCGGCGGTCCGCCCGATCATGTCGGCGCCGGGCCCGCGGGCGGGCAGTTCGGCCAGGAACGGGAAGTCCTCGAAGGAGCCGGTGGCGGTCTTCGCGGCCTCGCGGGCGTCGCCGCCGGGCAGCGAACCGACGCCGGTGGCCGCGCCGAACAGGTATTCAGTGCTGTTGCTCACCCTGAAAGACTATGCAACGCGGCGCGGCCGTCGCGCCGGTCACCTGCCCGGCCGGACCGTCAGGTCGTTCACCTCCGCGTCCCGGGGCAGATCCAGGGCCATGACGATCGTCGTGGCGACCGACTCGGGGTCGATCCAGCGCGCGGGGTCGTACTCCTTGCCCTCCTGCTGGTGCACCTTCGCCTGCATCGGGCTCGCCGTGCGGCCCGGGTAGACCGAGGTGACCCGCACGCCGTTGCCGTGCTCCTCGGCGCGCAGCGAGTCCGCCAGGGCCTTCAGCCCGTGCTTGGAGGCGGCGTACGCCCCCCAGTCGGCGTGGGCGGTGAGCCCTGCGCCGGAGTTCACGAACAGCACGTGCCCGCGGGTGGCGCGCAGCTGGGGCAGGAGGTGCCGGGTCAGTTCGGCGGGGGCGATCAGGTTGACGTTCAGCTGGTGGCGCCAGGACTTGGGGGTGAGATCGCCGACGGGGCCCAGGTCCACGACGCCGGCGATGTGCAGGAGGGAGTCCACGCGGTCCGGCAGCGACTGGTGGGAGAAGGCCCAGGACAGCCGGTCCGGGTCCGCGAGGTCGCCGACCAGGGTCGCCGCGCCCGGGTACAGGGCCGCGAGCTCCTTCGCGCGGGCGGCGTCGCGCGCGTGCAGGACGAGCTCGTCCCCGCGCCCGTGCAGACGGCGGGCGACGGCCGCGCCGATTCCGGAGCCCGCTCCGGTGATCACATGTGTAGCCATACCCGCCATGCTCGCACCGGCCGGGATCACGCCACGCCCTGGCTCTCCTCCAGGTAGGCCAGCGCCCCCACCGGCTCCTCCGCGAAGAACACCAGCTCGGTGAGCGGGCGGGGCAGGAAGCCCTCGTCCTCCATGCGCCGGAACTGCTCCTTCAGGCCGTCGTAGAACCCGGCGGTGTTGAGCAGGACCACCGGCATCTCGGTGTGGCCGTGCTTCTTCAGCTCCAGGATCTCGGTCGCCTCGTCCAGGGTGCCGGTGCCACCGACCATGATCACGACGGCGTCGGCCTTCTCCAGCAGCAGCCTCTTGCGCTCGGCGAGGTCCTTGGCGATCACCATCTCGTCGACACCCGGCCGCACCGTGGCGGCGAGGAACTCCACGGAGACCCCCACGAGCCGGCCGCCGGCCTCCTGCACCCCGTCGGCGACGACCTTCATCAGGCCGACGTCGGAACCGCCCCAGACGAGCGTGTGCCCGCCCTTGCCCAGCAGTGCCGCGAACTCGCGCGCGGGGCGGGTGTAGCGGTCGTCGAGGTCGGCGGCGGAGAGGAAGACGCAGATACGCATGGGCCCACGGTACGCGGGAAGAACGGACGGCCCGCGCGCGCTGACCCCGATATGACTCTTGGACACACGATCACGATCGAGCAGGGGACCCGGCGCGTACGGGTCGTGCACGACGGCCAGGTGCTGGCGGAGAGCGACCGGCCGCTGGTGCTGCGGGAGACGGGCTCTCCCGTGCGCTACTACATCCCGCCGGAGGACGTCCGCCTGGACCTGCTGACCCCGTCGGCCACCCACACCCACTGCCCCTTCAAGGGCGACGCCTCCTACTGGTCGCACGGTGACGCCGCGGACCTGGTCTGGGCGTACCCCGACCCGAAGACGGACGTGGCCGCGATCAAGGACCACCTCTGCTTCTACGAAGTCGAGGTGTCGTAGGCGAATAGTTCCGTGCCGTGCGGCAATCTGCACAGGCATGGACAAGAAGACCATTTCGGCCGACGGCACCTCCCTCGCCTACGCGAGCCGGGGCGAGGGACCGCCGGTGATCCTCGTCAGTGGCGCGATGTCCACCGGCGACACGGTGGCGCCCCTGGCGGAATCGCTCGCGGATCGCTGCACGGCCGTCGTCTACGACCGCCGGGGACGCGGCGAGAGCGGTGACACCCCGCCGTACGCGGTGGAGCGCGAGGTCGAGGACCTGGCGGCGCTGATCGGCGCGGTCGGCGGCGAGGCGGCGCTGTACGGCGTCTCCTCGGGCGGGGCGCTGGCGCTGCGGGCGGCGGCGAGCGGGCTGCCGGTGCCCCGGCTCGCCGTGTACGAGGTGCCGTTCGCGGTCTACGAGGGCGGCGCCGGGGAGCGGGCGGAGTACACCGAGCGGCTGACGAGCGCGCTGGCGCAGGGCCGGCGCGGGGACGCGGTCGAGCTGTTCCTGCGGCTCACCGGGCTCGGCGAGGGGATCATCCAGGGCGCCCGGCAGTCCCCGATGTGGCCCGGCATGGAGTCGATCGCCCCGAGCCTGGGCTACGACGACGCCGTGATGGGCGACGGGCTGGTGCCCGAGGCCCGGCTCGCGTCCATCACGGCCCCGGTCCTGTCGCTCGCGGGCGGCGCGAGCCCCGAGTGGATGCGCGAGGCGGCCCGCACCGTCGCGGAGACGGCCCCGCGGGGGACGTACCGGGTGCTGGAGCGGCAGTCCCACATGGCGGAACCGGAGGTGCTGGCGCCGGTGCTGGCGGAGTTCTTCGGGCAGTGACCGGCGCGGGGTACGCGCGCGTGCCCCGCTCGCGCGCGGGGCCTCAGACCGCCGGGGTGGCTTCCTTCGCCCGGACCGTCGAGGCGATCGTCGCCGATCCCACCACGCGTGTGCCGTCGTACAGCACGATCGCCTGGCCGGGGGCGACGCCGCGCACCGGCTCGCCGAAGGTGACCTCCAGGCGGTCGCCGACCAGTTCGGCGCGCACCTCGGTCTCGCCGCCGTGGGCGCGCAGCTGGGCGGTGTAGGTGCCGGGGCCGGACGGGGCCGCGCCGCACCAGCGGGGCCTGATCGCGGTCAGGGCGGAGACCTCGAGGGCGGACGCCGGGCCGACCGTGACGGTGTTGTCGACCGGCGAGATGTCCAGGACGTAGCGCGGCTTGCCGTCGGGCGCCGGGGTGCCGATGCGCAGCCCCTTGCGCTGGCCGATGGTGAAGCCGTACGCGCCCTCGTGGGTGCCGACCTTGGCGCCGGACTCGTCGACGATGTCGCCCTCCGCCTTGCCGAGGCGGGAGGCGAGGAAGCCCTGGGTGTCGCCGTCGGCGATGAAGCAGATGTCGTGCGAGTCGGGCTTCTTG
Source organism: Streptomyces sp. NPDC046859 (assembly GCF_040645135.1). Classification (NCBI taxonomy): domain Bacteria; kingdom Bacillati; phylum Actinomycetota; class Actinomycetes; order Kitasatosporales; family Streptomycetaceae; genus Streptomyces; species Streptomyces sp. NPDC046859. Next base: position 49,015 of record NZ_JBEYXR010000028.1, on the reverse strand, counting down.
GCGACGGCGAGGCCGCGGCGCTCGGCCTCCGCGCGGATCTCCTCCTTGGTGGTGACCGTGTCGCCGAGCGGGAACATCGCGTGGGCGAGCTGCCGGTCGTCGAGCACGCCGAGGACGTAGCTCTGGTCCTTGGCCATGTCGGAGGCCCGGTGCAGCTCCCGGGTGCCGTCCTCGCGCACGATCACCTGCGCGTAGTGGCCGGTGCAGACCGCGTCGAAGCCGAGGGCGAGGGCCTTGTCCAGCAGCGCCGCGAACTTGATCTTCTCGTTGCAGCGCAGGCAGGGGTTGGGCGTGCGGCCGGCCTCGTACTCGGCGACGAAGTCCTCGACGACGTCCTCGCGGAAGCGGTCGGCGAGGTCCCACACGTAGAACGGGATGCCGATGACGTCGGCGGCGCGGCGCGCGTCACGGGAGTCCTCGATGGTGCAGCAGCCCCGCGCGCCCGTGCGGAACGACTGCGGGTTCGCGGAGAGCGCGAGGTGGACGCCGGTCACGTCGTGCCCCGCCTCGGCCGCGCGGGCGGCGGCGACGGCGGAGTCGACCCCGCCGGACATGGCGGCGAGGACGCGGAGGGGGCGGGAGGGCTGCGCGGTGTCAGTCATAACCCCTCCAGGGTACGGGGGCCCGGGAACCAGGGCCCACGGGTATCCGTTGACGATCACATGGGACAGGGGAAGGCTTCGAAGGACGGCGACCGGAGGGTCGGGCGCCGCGCGGTGCTGATCGGCGGGGCCGTGGCCGCGGCGGGCTCGGCCGTCCTGGCCCGGGACGAGCTGACCCGCCTGTGGTGGCGGACGCCGGGCGTGGAGAAGCCCCGCAAGGAGGGCGAGGTCGACTACGCCGGGGCGCGGTGGGTGGCGGCCTCGGAGGCCAACTGGCGGCGGGCGGACCGGCCCGACGACTACGGCATCGACATGGTCGTCGTCCATGTCACGCAGGGCAGTTACGCGAGCGCCGTGAAGGTGTTCCAGGACCCGGAGCACAAGGCGGCCGCGCACTACATAGTCCGCAAGGACGGGCACATCACGCAGATGATCCGCGAGCTCGACGTGGCGTACCACGCGGGCAACCGCGCCTACAACGAACGCAGCGTCGGCATCGAGCACGAGGGGTTCGTGGAGCGCCCCGAGGACCTCACGGACGCGATGTACGAGGCGTCGGCCCGGCTGACGGCCCGCATATGCGCGCGCTACGACATCCCGGTCGACCGGGAGCACATCATCGGGCACGTGGAGGTGCCGGGGACGGACCACACGGACCCCGGCCGGCACTGGGACTGGGACCGGTACATGAAGCTGGTGCGGGCGGCGCGCACGGCGCCCGCCCGGGCGCTGCCCGACCGGAGTCCGCGGGACCTCAGGTGAGACCGGCCGCGCGGGCCCGTTCCACGGCGGGTCCGATGGCCCGCGCGACCGCCTCGACGTCGGCCTCGGTGGAGGTGTGGCCGAGGGAGAAGCGCAGGGTGCCGCGGGCCAGGTCCGGGTCGGTGCCGGTGGCGAGCAGGACGTGGCTGGGCTGGGCGACGCCCGCGGTGCAGGCGGAGCCGGTGGAGCACTCGATGCCCTGGGCGTCCAGCAGCAGGAGCAGGGAGTCGCCCTCGCAGCCGGGGAAGGTGAAGTGCGCGTTGGCCGGCAGGCGCCCGCCGGGCTCGGGGTCGCCGCCGAGGATCGCGTCCGGGACGGCCGTACGGACCGCGTCGACGAGGGAGTCGCGCAGGGCGCCGATCTCGCGGGCGAACCACGCGCGCTGCTCGGCCGCGAGGCGTCCGGCGACCGCGAAGGAGGCGATGGCGGGGACGTCGAGGGTGCCGGAGCGGACGTGCCGCTCCTGCCCGCCGCCGTGCAGGACGGGCACCGGGGTCTGGTCGCGGCCCAGAAGCAGGGCGCCGATGCCGTAGGGGCCGCCGATCTTGTGGCCGGACACGGTCATCGCGGCGAGGCCGGACGCGGCGAAGTCGACCGGGACCTGACCGAAGGCCTGGACGGCGTCGGCGTGCAGGGGCACCCCGAACTCGGCGGCGGCCTCGGCCAGTTCACGGACCGGCATGATCGTGCCGATCTCGTTGTTGGCCCACATCACGGTGGCCAGGGCGACGTCGTCGGGGTTGCGGGCGATGGCCTTGCGCAGGGCGTCCGGGTGGACCCGGCCGTGCGTGTCGACGGGCAGGTACTCGACGGTGGCGCCCTCGTGCTCCCCGAGCCAGTGGACGGCGTCGAGGACGGCGTGGTGCTCGACGGGGCTGGCGAGGACGCGGGTGCGGGCCGGTTCGGCGTCGCGGCGGGACCAGTACAGGCCCTTGACCGCGAGGTTGTCGGCCTCGGTGCCGCCGGAGGTGAACACCACCTCGCTGGGGCGGGCGCCGAGTGCTTCCGCGAGGGTCTCGCGGGCCTCCTCGACGGTGCGCCGCGCGCGGCGGCCGGATGCGTGCAGGGAGGAGGCGTTGCCGGTGACGCCCAGCTGGGCGGTCAGTGCCTCAGCCGCCTCCGGGAGCATCGGAGTGGTCGCGGCGTGGTCGAGGTAAGCCATGGTGGCCACGATTCTAGGGGGCCCCGCTGAGCGACCCCGTGTCAAGGCCGCGGCTCAGAAGCTCCAGGACAGCGTGTCGTCCATCTGCATGACGATCAGCAGGACCAGCAGGTCGGCGACGCCCAGGCCCATGCCCAGGTAGGCGCGGCCCTTGCGGGCGGTGCCCCGCCACAGGGAGACCGCGGCCAGGACGACGGCGGTCGGGCCGAGGAAGACGTTGAAGACGAGGAGGCCCAGGAGGCCCAGGATGAAGGACGCGACGGCCATGCCGTCGGCGTCGCGGGTACGGGTCCGGGTACGCGGCCGTTCGGCGGCCGGTGCGGTGAGGTGCATGGGTGTCAGCTCCTGTGAGGTCGTCGAAAGGACCGGACGGCGGTGTCGGTGACGGCCGTGTCAGTGACGGCGGGCGTGGCGTTCGCGGGCGGCGAAGACGGCCAGCCAGCCGGCGATCACGACGGCGGCGACGGCGCTGAAGGCGATCGGCGCGTGGGCGACGGCGCCCAGCAGCAAGCCCAGCAGCAGGAGCGCTGCGACGAGGAACAACATGGTCGGATCCCCCTCCGAGATCACGTGTCGATCTCTCTCATTTGGGTGAACAGTTGTGGTTACACTTGTTCACTGACTTCAGAGTACCCCGCCCCCCGACTTTCCAACTCCAGAGAACAGTTGTTAACTGCATGTCATGAGTCACACCCTCGGCATACGGCAGGCCCAGAAGCAGAAGACCCGGCAGGCGCTCCTGGACGCCGCGTTGGCGCTGCTGGAGGACCAGAGTCTGAGCAGCCTGGGTCTGCGCGAGGTCACCCGCGCCGTGGGCGTCGCGCCGACCGCCTTCTACCGGCACTTCCGCTCCACCGCCGATCTGGGCGTCGCCCTGGTGGAGGAGGCGCTCGGCAGCCTGCACCCGATGATCCGCACCATCGTCGCCTCGGACGGGGAGAGCGACCGGCGCATCGAGCGGGCGGTCGAGCTGATCGCGGGTCATGTGGAGACCCATCCGGCCCATGTGCGGTTCATCGCCCGGGAGCGGCACGGCGGGGTGCAGCCGGTGCGCGCGGCGATACAGGACCAGCTCGCCCTGTTCGGCGAGGAGGTGAAGGCCGCGCTGGCCGAGGACCCCGTCTCGGCGGGCTGGCGGGACGACGACCTGCGCATGCTCGCCCATCTGTACGTGGACCAGATGCTGGTCACGGCCTCGCTGTTCCTGGAGGCCCTGGAGGGGCCGGAGGACGCCCGCCACCAGGTCGCCGAGGAGGCGATCCGGCGGATGCGGCTGATCGCCCTCGGCCGGGAGCACTGGCTGGACTGAGCGGCGGACGACGAAGGGCGGCACCCCCCTTCACCGGGGGTGCCGCCCTTCGTCGTGCGGGGACGGGCCTCAGCCGAGCCGCACCCGCGCCAGCTGCCGGGACTGGGCGACGAGCCGGTCCTCGCTGTCCCAGACCTCGGCGTCCTCCTCGAGGAAGCCGCCCGCGAGGTTGCGGGTGGTGATGGAGACCCGCAGCGGGCCGGGGGCGGGACGGTGACGCACATGGACCGTGAGCTCGACGGTCGGGACCCAGCCGGAGATGCCGATCTCGAAGGCGGTGGGCGGCAGGGCGTCCACGGCGAGGAGCAGCGAGAGCGGGTCGGCGTCACGGCCGTCGGCCAGGCCGAACCAGGCGCGCATCTCGCCCTTGCCCGACGGCCGGCCGATCGCCCAGCCGACGGTGGCGGGGTCGAGCTTGAGCATCAGCCGCTCGGTGATGGCAGAGCTGCCGGAGACGGGGGCGGGGCCGTCGTCGGCGCCGAGGCAGTGCTCGACGGGCGGGATCGCCGGCGGCACGGCCGTCGTACGGACGTCGTCGGGAAGGGCGTCGAGATCGCCGTAGGAGGCGAGGACGCGGATGCGCTCGATCTCGTTGCCCTCGTCGTCGTACTGGAAGAGCGAGGCCTGGCCGGTGGAGAGGGTGCGGCCCGTGCGGACCACGTCCGTGCGCACGACCGCGGGGCCCGGCTGGGACGCGGTCAGGTAGTGCGCGGAGATCGTGAACGGGTCGCTGTGCGGCAGGGCGTCCGCGAGGGCGCGGCCGAGGACGGCCAGCAGATAGCCGCCGTTGACGGCGCTGATGATGGTCCAGCCGGCGGAGAGGTCGATGTCGTACACGCCGGGCTCGCGCCGGGTGAGCGCGGTGTCGCGGTCGAACTCACTGTCGCCGATCGTGGCCCGCTGGGCCGTGGTGGCGGAGGCTGCTTCTGGCATGGCTGAACGGTACAACAACTAACTACTAAGCGGTAGCTTTGCCGTCGGCGAGGGGGCGATCGTGAAACCCGGGGCCCGCTTCGCCCCTCTATGAGGACATGAGTCTCACCGGGAGCCCGTTCCTCACCACCCTCGCCGTGCTGTGCGCCGCCGCCGTCGCCCTGCCGCTGGCCCTCTGGTCGCGGGTGCCCGGACCCCGGTTCGCCCGTGCCGCCGCCCGGCTGGCCATGCTGCTCTTCGCCCAGGCCACAGCGGTCGCCCTGGTCTTCACGCTGGTCAACAACTCCAACCAGCTCTACGACAACTGGGACGATCTGCTCGGGACCGGCGACCACGTCCGCGCGGCCGTCGACCTCGGCGCGAGCGGCACCGGCGGGATAGCCCTGGAGACCCTGCCCCGGCTGCCCCAGACCTTCGAGCGCGGCCGGGGGCCCGGCATGCGCACCGAGGGCGGGGTGCTCGTCACCCAGCTGGAGGGCCGGGTGTCGGGGGTCCACGCCGAGGTCAACGTCTGGCTGCCGCCCCAGTACGACGACCCCGCCTACCGGGAGCACCGGTTCCCCGTCGTCGAGCTGCTGCCCGGCTATCCAGGCTCCTCGAAGGCCTGGTTCGGGTCGATGGACGCCCCCGAGCAGCTGGCGCCGCTGATGCGCGACGGGCGGATCGAGCCGTTCATCCTCGTCTCCCCGCGCACCAATCTGCTGCCGGGGGCGGACACCGGGTGCGCCAACATCGCGGGGCGGGTGAACGCCGACACCTGGCTGAGCGTGGACGTGCCGAAGATGGTCACGGACAACTTCCGGGCGCGGGCCGCGCCCGAGGGCTGGGCGGTGGCCGGTTACTCGGCGGGCGCCCACTGCGCGGTCAAGCTGGCCGTGGCCCACCCCGACCGCTACCGCGCCGCCGTGGGCCTGTCCGGGTACAACGACCCCGCCGCCGAGGCCGGCTCGCTCACGGCCCGCACCCCCGCGCTGCGCGCCGCCAACGACCCGTACACCCTGCTGACGCGCTCCCCCGCCCCACCGCCCGTCGCGCTGTACCTGTCCGGGCAGCCGGGCGACGGGTACGAGGCCGCGCAGGCCCTCGACCGCGCCGCCCGGGCGCCCACGCGGGTGGACGTGGTGTTCGTCCCGCCGAGCGCCGGAGGCCACACCATGGCGCTGTGGAAGCCGCAGGTCGTGCCGTCCTTCCGCTGGCTGAGCGAGGTGATGGCGCCGCAGGGCACGTCCCGCGCTACTCCTCTCGCACGGTCGAGCGCCGGTTCCACGCACGCGGAGCCCGCCAGTGGAACCGCATGGCGAGCAGCCGCAGCACGAAGGCCGTGACCGCCGCGAGCGCGCCGGTGACCGGGGTCAGGGCGTCGTAGTGGATGCACAGGACGGTCAGCGACGCCCCGACGATCGCGGGGACGGCGTACAGGTCGCGGTCCCAGCGCAGCAGTGACGGCACCTCGTTGGCCAGCACGTCGCGCAGCACACCGCCGCCGACGGCGGTCGCGAGGCCCAGGGCGACGGAGGCGGTGAGGTTCAGCCCGTAGTCGTACGCCTTCGCCGTCCCCGCGACGCAGAAGAGGCCGAGGCCCGCCGCGTCGAAGACGTTCACGCCGGTCTGGATGCGCTCGACGTGCGGGTGGAGGAAGAACACCAGGAGCGCGGCGAGCAGCGGGGTGAGGAAGTACCCCAGGTCCGTGAACGCGGCCGGCGGCACGGCACCGATGACCACGTCCCGGAACAGTCCGCCGCCCAGGGCCGTGACCTCGGCGAGGACGGCTATGCCGAAGACGTCGAAGTTCTTGCGGACCGCGAGCAGGGCGCCCGAGATCGCGAACACGAAGATCCCGATCAGATCGAGCGTGTGCTGGACGGACGGAGTGAACAGTTGCTGGAGCACCCGTACATTCTTACGCAGCAAACAGCCCCCGCCTTACAAAAGAAGGCGGGGGCTGCAGCGTGGGTTACTTCTCGTCGCCCTCCGCCGGAGCGTCCGTGGACGCCTCGGCGACAGGCTCCGGGTCCTCGACGGCGGGCTTCGCGCCCTTGGCGGCCGGCTCCGGGTCCTCGGGGGTCGGCTCCGGGTCCTCGACGGCGGGCTCCGCACCCTTGGCGGCCGGCTCCGGGTCCCCGACGGCGGGCTCCGCATCCTTGGCGGCCGGCTCCGGGTCCCCGACGGCGGGCTCCGCACCCTTGGCGGCCGGCTCCGGGTCCTTGGCGGCCGGCTCCCGGTCCTCGGGGGTCGGCGCCGGGTCCTCGGCGGCGGGGACGGCGGGCTTCTCCGTCTCCGGCCGCACCTCCGCGGCCACCGCGGCCGACGCCGCGAGCACCTCGTCGGCCACCAGCTCGGCGGCCTCCTTGGCCGCGGTGAGCAGCACCGTGTCCTGCGGCTGCTGGTCCTCGAAGTTCTCCGGGTGGTGGCACGCCACGCGCTGGCCGGGCCTCAGCTCCAGCAGCGGCGGCTCCACCGTCCGGCAGACCTCGGTCGCCTTCCAGCACCGGGTGTGGAAGCGGCAGCCGAGCGGCGGGGCGATCGGCGAGGGCACGTCACCGCGGAGCAGGATGCGCTCGCTCTTGGCGCCACGGCGCTTCGGGTCCGGCACCGGCACGGCCGACATCAGGGCCTTGGTGTACGGGTGCATCGGCGCCTCGTACAGCGAGGTGCGGTCGGCGAGCTCGACGATCTTGCCGAGGTACATCACCGCGATGCGGTCCGACACGTGCCGGACGACCGAGAGGTCGTGCGCGATGATCACGTAGGTCAGGCCGAGCTCCTCCTGGAGGTCGTCCATGAGGTTGACGACCTGCGCCTGGATGGAGACGTCCAGGGCGGAGACCGGCTCGTCCGCCACGACCAGCTTCGGCTTCAGCGCGAGGGCCCGGGCGATGCCGATGCGCTGGCGCTGGCCGCCGGAGAACTCGTGCGGGTAGCGGTTGTAGTGCTCGGGGCTCAGGCCCACCAGCTCCAGGAGCCGCTGGACCTCCTTCTTCACGCCGCCCTCGGGCTGGACGCCCTGGAGGCGGAACGGCGCCGAGACGATCGAGCCGATGGTGTGGCGCGGGTTCAGGGAGCCGTAGGGGTCCTGGAAGATCATCTGGATGTCCCGCCGCAGCGGGCGCATCCCGGCCGTGTTCAGCCGCGTGATGTCCTTGCCCTCGAAGTGGATCGAGCCGCCCGTCGGATCCTGGAGGCGGGTGATGACCCGGCCCATGGTCGACTTGCCGCAGCCGGACTCGCCGACCACGCCCAGCGTCTCGCCCTTGCGCACCTCGAAGTCGATGCCGTCGACGGCCTTGACCGCGCCGACCTGACGCTGGAGGACGCCCTTGCGGATCGGGAAGTGCTTCTGCAGGCCCTCGACCTTGAGCAGCACCTCGCGCTCGGCGGCGGGAGCCGGCGCCTGGGCCGGAACGGCCGCGTCCGATTTCTTCGTCTCACTCACAGCTTCGGCGCAATCTCTTCGGTCCAGATCCGCGTGCGGTCCTCAGCCGAGAGGTGGCACGCGGAGAAGTGTCCGTTGCCGACCGGCTGGAGCTCCGGGCGCACGGTACGGGTGACATCGCCCTTGGGGATGTCGGCGTACGGGCAGCGCGGGTGGAAGGCGCAGCCCGACGGGACGTTGATGAGGCTCGGCGGCTGGCCCTTGACGGGGATGAGCCGCTCGGAGGTCTCCCGGTCGATGCGCGGCATCGAGCCGAGCAGGCCCCAGGTGTAGGGGTGCTGCGGCCGCTCGAAGACGTCGTCGACGGAGCCCCGCTCCACGCACCGGCCGCCGTACATCACGAGGACGTCGTCGGCGATCTCGGCGACCACGCCGAGGTCGTGGGTGATGAGGACGACCGCGGAGCCGAACTCCTTCTGCAGGTCGCGGATGAGGTCGAGGATCTGCGCCTGGACGGTCACGTCGAGGGCGGTCGTCGGCTCGTCCGCGATGAGCAGCTCGGGGTTGTTGACCAGCGCCATCGCGATCATCGCGCGCTGGCGCATACCGCCGGAGAACTCGTGCGGGTAGTTGTCGACGCGCTTGCCGGGCTCGGGGATGCCGACCCGGTCGAGCATCTCGATCGCCCGCTTGCGCGCGGTCTTCTTGTTGACGTCGTGGTGGACCCGGTACGCCTCCACGATCTGGTTGCCGATCGTGTAGTACGGGTGCATCGCGGACAGCGGGTCCTGGAAGATCATCGCCATCTCGCGGCCGCGCAGCCGGCGCACCTCGTCCGGGTCGGCGGAGATGAGCTCCTTGCCGTCGAGCCAGATCTCGCCGGACATCCGCACGTTCTTGCCGCGGGCGCCGAGCCGGTGGAGGCCCATGACCGCCAGCGAGGTGACCGACTTGCCGGAGCCGGACTCGCCCACGATGCAGAGGGTCTTGCCCTTCTCCAGCGAGAAGCTCAGGCCGTCGACGGACTTGACCAGACCGTCGTCGGTCGGGAAGTGCACCTTGAGGTCGCGGACTTCGAGGAACGCCGTGGGCGCGTCGGAGGGGCCCTTCACGGGCTCCCCCACTGCGGCACCGGTCTTGGAGAGTTCGGTCACGAGATCCTCACCCGCGGGTCGGCGGCGGCGTACAACAGGTCCACCAGGAAGTTTGCGAGCACGACGAAGAAGGCGGCCAGGAGCGTGACGCCGAGGATCGGCGGCAGGTCGTTGTCCCGGATGGACTGCACCGCGTACTCGCCGATGCCGTGCAGGGAGAACACCGTCTCGGTGATCACGGCACCGCCGAGCAGGAGTCCGAGGTCCATGCCGAACACGGTGATGATCGGGGTCAGCGCGGCGCGCAGACCGTGCCGGACCACGACCTTCCGCTCCCGCAGGCCCTTGGCGCGGGCGGTGCGGATGAAGTCCTCGTTCATCGTCTCCAGCATGCCCGAGCGGGTGAGCCGGGCGTAGATGGCCGAGTAGAGCAGGGCGAGCGAACACCACGCCGGGAAGAGGGTGTTGGCCCACTGCGAGGGGTTCTCGGTGAACGGGACGTACTCGCGGCCGAAGATCGGCCACTGGAAGGTGAAGAGGAACAGCGCGAGCTGGCCGGTGAAGAACATGGGCAGCGAGACACCGGCGAGTGCGATGCCCATGAACGTCCGGTCGGCGAACGACCGCGGCTTGAGCGCGGAGATCACACCGGCCGTGACACCGCCCACCAGCCACAGCACCGCGGCACCGGCGGCCAGGGAGACCGTCACGGGCAGCCGGTCGGTGAGCTGGGGCCAGACCTCGACGTGCGTCTTGAAGGAGTAGCCGAAGCAGGGCGCGCTGCAGTGCGCCGTGGTGGGGCCGAGGTCGTAGGTGGCGCCGGAGACGATCCCCTTGATGAAGTCCCAGTACTGGACGTACACGGGCTGGTCGAGACCGAGGTTCTGCTTGACCGCCTCGATGTCGGCCTGGGTGGGGCTCTTCCCGATGTACTGCTGGGCCAGCTGGTCGGCCGTCTGGCCGGCGAGCCTGGGCAGCAGGAAGAAGATCGCGAAGGTGACCGCGGTGACGACCAGCAGCAGGATCACTGCCGCGAGCGTCCGGCGGAGGATGTACGAGATCACGGGGATCGGCGCTGGTGCCCGCGGGCCGCGAGGCCCGCGGGCACCAAAGCCTTCACCTGCCTTCCGGGGCTACTTCTTGGTCGTACCGATGTTGAGGTAGTCGTACTGACCGCTGAAGGCCGCAGTCGACACCAGGTTGGTGAAGCCGGCGGGGCGGTACAGCAGGACCTTGAAGTAGGTCAGCGGAACGAGGGCCGCCTCCTCCATCACCTTCTTGTCGATCTGGGCGTAGAGGCCGTCGCGCTCACCCTGGTCCTCGCTGGCGATCGCCTTCTCCAGCATGGAGTCGACGTCCTTGTTGTCCAGCTGCGACAGGTTGGTGTTGCCGGAGTCGCCGATCGCGTCGCTGTGCAGGATCTGCTGCAGGAAGCCGTAGCCGGACGGCCAGTCGGCACCCCACTGCATCATGTGCAGGCCGATGTTCTGCTTCTTGTTGAACTTCGGCACACCCGCGGCGTCCGTGAAGTACTTGCCCGACGGGAACTGCTTCAGGGAGGCGTTGATGCCGACCTTCTTCAGCGAGTCGATGATCGCGGTGGCCGCGTCGATCTCCGCCGGGCGGTCGCTGCGCGCCGAGATGTTGGTGTTGATCGACGTCTTGCCGCAGGCCTTCAGCTGCTCCTTGGCCTTGGCGACGTCGCCCTTGTTGCCCGCCGTGGCGTACAGGTCGGACTTCTGGTAGCCCGGGATGTCCGGCGGCAGGACGGTGGAGGCGATGTCACCGCGGATCGGGCCGCCGAGGGCGGTCTGCACGGAGACCTTGTTGACCGCGAGCTCCACGGCCTTGCGGCACTCGACCTTGTCGAACGGCGCGAGCTTGGTGTTGATCGCCATGTAGACCAGGCGGCCACCGTAGGTGTTGTCGGTGTTGGCCTTCTGGTCCGAGGAGTTGACGACCTTCGCCTGGGTCGCGGCCTGGACGCCCGTACCACCGAGGTCGATGGCCTTGCCGGCCATGACGTCCTGGTCGATGGTCTCGGCGTTGACCTTCAGCTTGACGACGACCTTGTCCGGGTACTGCTTGCGCAGCGGGTCGGTCTTGGCGTCCCAGTTCTCGTTGCGGACCAGGACGGCTTCCTTGCCCTCCTGGTAGCTCTCGAACTTGTAGGAGCCCGACGACACGATCTTCTTGACGTAGTCGACGCCGGTGTCCTTCGCCTTCGGCACGGGGGCCGTCTGCGGGGTGGCGACCAGGTAGTCGAACTCCTGGAAGGCGCGGTTGAGCTTGAAGACGACCGTGGTGTCGTCCGGCGTCTGGATGGACGAGATGCCCTTGTCGCTCTTGTCCTTGTACGGGCCCTTGTACTTGTCGCCGCCCTCGAGGAACTGCTGGAAGTAGCTCGGGCCGAGGGAGAGCACGTCACGCGCGAAGTTGGAGCGCTCGACGGCGTACTTCACGTCCTTGGACGTGATCGGGGTGCCGTCCTCGTACTTCAGGCCCGGACGCAGCTTGTACGTCCAGGTCTTGCCGCCGTCGCTGGGCTCGCCCGGGGCGGAGGCCAGGTCCGGGACCAGCTCGTTGCCGGACTCGCCGGCGCCGGGCTTGAACGTCATCAGCGGGCGGGCGTACAGCCGGCTGAGGTTGTACATGTACGCGTAGTACGTGTTGCCCGGGTCGAAGGAGTCCGGGACGTCGGAGTACTCGTACGTGACCGTCCCGCCCTTCTGGGTGGAGGCGTTGACGACGTCCTTGGTCGCGGCGTTGGCCCCAGCCGACTTCGATCCATTGTTGTCCGACTTGTCCTCGGCCTTGCTGCAGGCCGAAAGCAGCAAGCTCGCACTGCCGACGACCGCAACCGCGGCCAGCACTGACCTTCGCATGATGGTCTGCTTCCCCTCCATTGTTGGAAATCTCTGGGACTCTCGGTGCGGCCGCCGGTCAGCGGCTGCGCGGGTCGAGAGCGTCACGAAGACCGTCGCCGAGCAGGTTGAACGCCAGGACGGTGACGAAGATGGCGAGGCCGGGCACGATCATGAACTGCGGGTCGACCTCGTAGAAGTCGACCGCCTGGTTGAGCATGCCGCCCCACGATGCCTGCGGGGGCTGGATGCCGACACCGAGGAAGCTCAGGCTGGCCTCGAAAAGGATGTTCGTCGGGATGAGCAGCGTCGAGTAGACGATGATCGGGCCGACCAGGTTCGGGAGGAGCTCCCGGAAGAGGATGTACGGCCCCTTGGCCCCCATGCCCCGGGAGGCGTCGACGAACTCGCGCTCCCTGAGGGCCAGGGTCTGACCGCGGACGATGCGGCCCAGATACGGCCAGTTGAAGAAACCGATGATGAAGATCAGCACACTGATGTGCAGCGGCAGGCCCTCCAGGCCGAAGGCACCGCCCTGCAGGGTGGCCGAGATGGCGATGGCGAACAGCAGCAGCGGGAAGGCCAGGAAGGTGTCCATCAGGCGGCTGATGATCGTGTCCACCCGGCCGCCGTAGTAGCCGGCCACGACGCCGAGGACGGCGCCGATCGTGTTGGACAGGAGGGTGGCGCCGAAGGCGACGACCAGCGAGACCCAGGAGCCCTCGAGGATGCGGGTGGCGATGTCGCGGCCGAACTTCGGCTCGACACCCAGCGGGTGATCCCAGCTCATGCCGCCGAAGTCACCCTTGGGCAGCGAGGTGTTGGGGTCGATGAGGTCCTGGTTCAGGCCGTTGGGGTCCAGGCCGAGCATCGCCTGGAGGGGACGCGACAGGATCGCGAGCAGGATCAGCAGGATGACGACGACGCCGCCGGCGACGGCCGCCTTGTCCTTCTTGAAGCGGGACCAGGCGATCTGCCCCAGGGAGCGCCCCTCGATCTGGCTCTTCTCGATCCCGGAGAGCACGGCCTCGGGCTGTGCTCCAGCCTCCGCTCCCGTTGTCTCGATCGGTGCGGTCACAGTGGAATTGACCCCTCTCGGCCGGCGGTTGCCGACCCCCCTGGCTGCCGCGGTAGCGGTTGCTCTCACTCGCACACAGGGCCGACCGGCCCGTGCCTAGCGGGGAGTCTTCAATGCGGGGGTGATCAGTCGCCAGAGCTGGCGGGGAAAGGATGCGTAACCGTGATGCTGTTTGGGGGATTCCGTTATCCGAACAGCGGGTAACAGGGGCCGGACGCGGACCACTTGGGGCGTATGAGGGCGGACCGGGACCTTCTGATCGCATCTACGCGCGGAGATTCACCTGCGAAACCACAGCCGGAAGACGCTCACACCTACGACAGAGGGGGGTGGGGCCGAACGGCGTTCCGGCAAGTCGAAGATCAGTAACGGCCCTGTGCCGGAGGGTAGCCATAGCCCGCCGCCGGGGCGGCGGCGTGTGCCTCACGGTCGTAGAACGGCCGCGCCTGCGACCGCATCCACATCGCCACCGGGTCGTCCTCGTCGGCCAGGGCGACGGTGGAGACCGGCAGTCCGTCCGGGACCGCGGTGACCGACTGGAGCATCATCGAGCGCACCGCGTCCACGGCGGGCGGGCTGGTGTCGTACACGTCCAGGCCGATCGCCAGGTACGGCGCCCCGAGCGCGGGCTGCACCCAGGCGCGGCGCAAGGTGCGCACGGCCGGGGTGCGGTGGGCGTTCTGCGCGAGCAGGGCGTAGAACTGCGGGACCTCGATGGCGGGCTCCGACAGCCGCAGCGGGCCCGCGGGCTGGCGGTCCAGGCCGGTGGCGATCCGGCGCAGGTCGAGCCAGGGGATGCCGACGCCGCCGCCGGGGGCGTGCGGGTTCAGCCAGAGGCCGTAGTGGTCGGGGTAGAGGGTGCGGGCCACGTCGAGCCCGTCGACGACCTCGTAGCTGCGGTTCCAGCCGCTGGCCGACAGCTCCTGGGCGGAGGTGACACACGGGGCGTAGCCGTGGCCCTCGACCTCCATGGTCCCGTACTGGGCGTCCGGGGAGCCCGCCTGACCGTGCCACAGCAGCATCCAGACCTGGCCGGTGGCCGGGGTGGCGAGCGCGCGCAGGAGGGCCTCGTAGGCGTCGTAGCGCCCGGGGGTCACCTGGCGCAGCATGTGCTCGACCTGCCCGGTCGAGGTTGTGCCGCTCGCGCTCACCTTTTACCGCCCCTTCGGGAAAACATGGCTGTGAGCCCAGCTTAGAGCCTGTCGTTCGGATCGGTCCGGCGTCGTGTGAGCGCAGTATCTCGCCGTCGGCCTGATCCGAACGGCAGACCCTGGGCGCTCCACCCGGCGAGCCGGGGAGGGCCCGGCACGTGAACTGGTCGGCCGCGCGGGGACGGAGGGCGCGGACGGCGCGGTGCGCGGCGCTCCCGGGAGGACGCCGCGCCGTTCACCCGGGTGTCAGGGCTCGCGCGTGTAGAAGGGGCGGACCTTGGCCCGCATCCAGTCGATGACCGGGTCCTGGGCCATGTCGAGGAGGATCAGGTTGACCGGCCAGGGCACGGGGACGCGGCCGAGGGCGCGGCCCAGGGCGTCCAGGGGAGCCGCCCTCAGGTCGCCCTCCCACCGGGTCAGTTCGACGCCGACGAACATGACCGGCGGGCCCGTCTCGATCGCGGCGAGGCAGCGGCGGGCCGTGGCGACGACGCCGGTCGCCGCGAACTCGGCCGAGGCGGCGGACAGGAAGTCCACCGGGTCGTCCTGCCAGTCGGGCTCGTAGAGCCTGACGCGGCCGCCGGAGGCCTGGCCGGCCGGCGGGGTGCGGCCCGCCCGGCACACCTCGGCCACCGCCGCCGGGGGCAGGGGCACGCCGACCACCCCGCCCGGGTTGACGGCGATGCCCACGTGCGGGGGCAGACCGCGGGCGAACTCCACGGCCGGGGCGACGGTGTACGCCATGTGGGAGCCGACGACCTGGCGGAACTGCTCCTCGGAGGAGAACACCGGGACATAGCCCTGGCCGTCGATCTCCATGCCGGGCAGGTCGAGCGGACCGGTGTCGGGGCCACCGCCGTTGGGCAGCGGCACCCAGACGAAGCTGCGGCCCAGCACCTCCACGATCCGGGCGCCCGCCGAGGGCCGGCCGAGGGAGGCGGAGAGCACCTCCTCCAGTTCGTTGCCGGGCCACCCGCCGTGCGGGTGGAGGGGTGAGCCTGCCGGGAAGTCCGCGGGGAGATCCGCTGCGAAGTCCATCTGTGGGTGACCGCCTGCTGTGAAACACGTCTGAGGGTCGAAAGGCTACCGGTGCCCCGCGCCGGCCGGCGGGGTCCGGTCAGCCCGTGAAGCCGATCCGGCGCAGCGCCGCGGCCGCGTCCCGGTCGAGCAGCACGGCGGAGCCGCAGCCCCGGGGCAGGTCGCCGGCGGTGACCGCGCGCATCAGCCGGGCGGCGGCGCGCCGGTGGCGCAGGAAGGCGTACCGGGAGACGCCCCGGCCGCGCTCGCGCTGCCCCGCCAGCGCGGTGTCCGGGTCGACGTCGAGCACCAGCAGGTGCAGGACGCCGCCGCGGCGCCGGGCCGCCCGGGCCAGCCGGCCGCGCACCCACGCCTGGGTGCCGCAGTCGTGCACGACGAGCCCGCCCCCGCGCCGGACGGCGCGGCGCAGCCCGGCGTAGTGGGAGAGGCGGACCAGGGGGCGGTAGAGGGCGTAGGGCAGGAGGTCGGGCATCCGGGCGTCCCAGCGGTCCCGGGTGTCCTGGGAGTCGACGCGCGGGCCGCGCACGGTCCGGCGCATCAGGGTGGACTTGCCGCTGCCGGGCAGACCGGTGATCACGACGAGGTCCCGCGGGCCGAAGAGCAGGGCGTGCGGGCTGCGGCCGGACCGCTCGCGCAGGTCGCGGACGACGGGCGCGGGCGCACCGGCCTCGACGACGGGGGCGGCCGGCTGCCCGGGCAGGGCGATGCCCGACGTCGTGGCGTACGCCGAGGTGCGCTTCACCGTCATCGTCCTCCTCCTCCGCATACAGGCTTCCCCGTCCCCACCGCGTGTAAAGAGAAGGTAATAGAGGATCGCCTCCGTTTTCGTTCGCTTACTGCCACAGGCCGGTTACAGATGTGGCCTGGGGCAGACGGGCCCGGGCATGCGATGATGTCGGCGCCAACTGCATACCGGCCGTTTGAATCCGCGCGGGAGAGTCCCCGGCAGTACGCCGCCGGGGCGCCGAAGGAGCAAGTCCCTCCCTTGAATCTCTCAGGCCCCGTTACCGCGCGGGCGAGGCACATCTGAAAAGCGGGCCACCGTGCGCGGTGGCTCCACCCAAGGTGCAAGCCATGAACTTCCCCGCCGGGGGTCGTGGCGAACCTCTCAGGTTCCGATGACAGATGGGGAGGACGTTCCTCGCCCGTCTGCCCTTGGAGAAGACCGACCGATGAGCAGTACCGCAGCCTCCGCACCGCGCCGTACCGCGCTCGATGCCCTGCATCGCTCGCTCGGCGCCACCATGACCGACTTCGCTGGCTGGGACATGCCCCTGCGCTACGGCTCCGAGCGCGACGAGCACAACGCGGTGCGCACCCGGGCCGGCCTGTTCGACCTGTCCCACATGGGCGAGATCACGGTCACCGGCGCCCAGGCGGCCGCCTTCCTCAACCACGCCCTGGTCGGCAACATCGCCTCCGTCGGTGTCGGCCGCGCCCGCTACACCATGATCTGCCAGGCCGACGGCGGCATCCTCGACGACCTGATCGTGTACCGGCTCGCCGAGACGGAGTACATGGTCGTCGCCAACGCCTCCAACGCCCAGGTCGTGCTCGACGCCCTGACCGAGCGGGTGGCCGGCTTCGACGCCGAGGTCCGCGACGACCGCGACGCGTACGCGCTGATCGCCGTCCAGGGCCCCGAGTCCCCGGGCATCCTGAAGTCCCTCACCGACGCCGACCTCGACGGCCTGAAGTACTACGCCGGCCTGCCCGGCAGCGTCGCCGGCGTGCCCGCTCTGATCGCCCGCACGGGCTACACCGGCGAGGACGGCTTCGAGCTGTTCGTGAAGCCGGAGCACGCCGTGGCGCTGTGGCAGGCGCTGACCGAGGCCGGCGAGGGCGTCGGCCTGGTCCCGTGCGGTCTGTCCTGCCGGGACACGCTCCGCCTTGAGGCGGGCATGCCGCTGTACGGCAACGAGCTGTCGACCTCGCTCACCCCCTTCGACGCCGGGCTCGGCCGGGTGGTGAAGTTCGAGAAGGAGGGCGACTTCGTGGGGCGCGAGGCGCTCCGGGAGGCCGCCGCCCGCGCCGAGACGGCCCCGCCGCGGGTCCTGGTCGGCCTGGTCGCCGAGGGCCGCCGGGTCCCGCGCGCCGGGTACCCGGTCGTCGCCGGCGGCGAGGTCGTCGGCGAGGTGACCTCGGGCGCCCCCTCCCCGACCCTGGGCAAGCCGATCGCCATGGCGTACGTCGACGCCGCGCACGCCGTGCCGGGCACTCCCGGTGTCGGCGTGGACATCCGCGGCAGCCACGAGCCGTACGAGGTCGTGGCGCTGCCGTTCTACAAGCGCCAGAAGTAGGACCCGCGAGCGGCACGAGCGCCGCCGCGCGTACAGACTGGCAGGGCGGCGGCGCCCGCGCACGCCCGCCGCCGTGTCCGTGTCCCCCGTCCCCCCTTCATCAGCACTCCCGCGTGTACAGGAGAATTCAGGCCATGAGCAACCCCCAGCAGCTGCGTTACAGCAAGGAGCACGAGTGGCTCGCGACCGCCGAGGACGGCGTCGCCACGGTCGGCATCACCGAGTTCGCGGCGAACGCGCTCGGCGACGTCGTCTACGCCCAGCTCCCCGAGGTCGGCTCGACCGTGACCGCGGGTGACACCTGTGGCGAACTGGAGTCGACGAAGTCCGTCTCCGACCTGTACTCCCCGGTCACCGGCGAGGTCACCGAGATCAACGAGGACGTGGTGAACGACCCGGCCCTGGTGAACTCGGCCCCCTTCGAGGGCGGCTGGCTGTTCAAGGTGCGCGTCACGGCGGAGCCGGCCGACCTGCTCTCCGCCGACGAGTACGCCGCCCACACCGCCGGCTGAGGAGCCGTAGTCCCCCATGTCTGAGAACTCCCTTCTGAACACGCCCCTGCACGAGCTGGACCCGGCGGTCGCCGCGGCGCTCGACGCCGAGCTGGAGCGTCAGCAGTCCACCCTCGAGATGATCGCGTCGGAGAACTTCGCTCCGCTCGCCGTCATGGAGGCGCAGGGCTCGGTCCTGACGAACAAGTACGCCGAGGGCTACCCGGGCCGGCGCTACTACGGCGGCTGCGAGCACGTCGACGTCGCCGAGCAGATCGCGATCGACCGGGTCAAGGAGCTGTTCGGCGCCGAGTACGCCAATGTGCAGCCGCACTCGGGCGCCTCGGCCAACCAGGCCGCGCTGTTCGCGCTGGCCCAGCCCGGCGACACCATCCTGGGCCTGGACCTGGCGCACGGCGGTCACCTCACCCACGGGATGCGGCTGAACTTCTCCGGCAAGCAGTTCCAGGTGGTCGCGTACCACGTGGACGCCGAGAGCGGTCTGGTCGACATGGACGAGGTGGAGCGCCTCGCCAAGGAGCACCGGCCGAAGGTGATCATCGCGGGCTGGTCGGCGTACCCGCGGCAGCTGGACTTCGCGGCCTTCCGCCGGATCGCGGACGAGACCGGCGCCTACCTGTGGGTGGACATGGCCCACTTCGCGGGCCTGGTCGCGGCCGGGCTGCACCCCAACCCGGTGCCGCACGCCGACGTGGTCACCTCCACCACCCACAAGACGCTCGGCGGGCCGCGCGGCGGGATCATCCTGGCCCGCGGCAAGGAGTTCGCGAAGAAGCTGAACTCCTCGGTCTTCCCGGGCTTCCAGGGCGGCCCGCTGGAGCACGTGATCGCCGCCAAGGCGGTCTCGTTCAAGATCGCGGCTTCCGAGGAGTTCAAGGAGCGCCAGCGCCGCACGGTCGAGGGCGCCCGGATCCTCGCGGACCGGCTGACCGCGGCGGACGCCCGGGAGGCCGGGGTGAACGTGCTGTCTGGCGGCACGGACGTGCACCTGATCCTGGTCGACCTGCGTGACTCCGAGCTGGACGGGCAGCAGGCCGAGGACCGCCTCCACGAGGTGGGGATCACGGTCAACCGCAACGCCGTGCCGAACGACCCGCGTCCGCCGATGGTGACCTCCGGGCTCCGCATCGGCACCCCCGCGCTGGCCACCCGCGGCTTCACCGCGGAGGACTTCACCGAGGTCGCGGACGTGATCGCCGAGACGCTGAAGCCGTCGTACGACGCCGCGGCGCTCAAGGCACGGGTGAAGGCCCTGGCCGACAAGCACCCGCTCTACGCCGGTCTGAACAAGTAGGACCGTCGTCCCTTTCCCGGGGCGTCCCGCACACTCGAAGGTGCGGGGCACCCCGGGAAAGGCCCCCCGCACCACCCCGCACCACCCCGCACCACCCCGCACCACCCCGCACCGAGGAGTTTCCGTGGCCATATCGGTCTTCGACCTGTTCTCGATCGGCATCGGCCCGTCCAGCTCCCACACGGTGGGTCCGATGCGGGCAGCCGGTCTGTTCGCGCGCCGGCTGCGCAACGAGGGCCTGCTGGAGTCCGCCACCGCCGTACGGGCCGAGCTGTACGGCTCGCTGGGCGCCACCGGACACGGCCACGGCACCCCGAAGGCGGTGCTGCTCGGCCTGGAGGGCGACTCGCCGCGCACCGTGGACGTCGAGTCCGCGGACCAGCGGGTGGAGTCGATCAAGGAGTCGGGCCGGCTGCGGCTGCTCGGCGAGCGCGAGATCGCCTTCTCCTTCGACGACGACCTGGTCCTGCACCGCCGCAAGGCCCTCCCCTACCACGCGAACGGCATGACCCTGTGGGCGTTCGACGCCCAGGGCGCCGAGCTGCTGACGAAGACGTACTACTCGGTGGGCGGCGGTTTCGTCGTCGACGAGGACGCGGTCGGCGAGGACCGGATCAAGCTCGACGACACCGTCCTGAAGTACCCGTTCCGCACGGGCGACGAGCTGCTGCGCCTGACCCGCGAGACGGGCCTGTCGATCTCGGCGCTGATGCTGGAGAACGAGCGGGCGTGGCGCAGCGAGGAGGAGATCCGCGCGGGCCTGCTGGAGATCTGGCGGGTGATGCGGGAGTGCGTGTCGCGCGGCATGAGCCGCGAGGGCATCCTGCCCGGCGGGCTGAAGGTGCGCCGCCGGGCCGCGAACACCGCGCGCAAGCTGCGTTCCGAGGGTGACGCGAAGGCGCTGGCCATGGAGTGGATCACGCTCTACGCGATGGCCGTGAACGAGGAGAACGCCGCCGGCGGCCGGGTGGTCACCGCCCCCACGAACGGCGCGGCGGGCATCATCCCGGCCGTCCTGCACTACTACATCAACTTCGTGCCCGGCGCCGACGAGGAGGGCGTGGTCCGCTTCCTGCTGGCCGCGGGCGCGATCGGCATGCTCTTCAAGGAGAACGCCTCGATCTCCGGCGCCGAGGTCGGCTGCCAGGGCGAGGTCGGCTCGGCCTGCTCGATGGCGGCGGGCGCGCTGGCGGAGGTGCTGGGCGGCTCCCCCGAGCAGGTGGAGAACGCCGCCGAGATCGGCATGGAGCACAACCTGGGCCTCACCTGCGACCCGGTCGGGGGCCTCGTCCAGATCCCCTGCATCGAGCGCAACGGCATGGCGGCCGTGAAGGCGGTCACGGCGGCCCGGATGGCGATGCGCGGCGACGGCTCGCACAAGGTGTCCCTGGACAAGGTCATCAAGACGATGAAGGAAACGGGCGCCGACATGTCCGTCAAGTACAAGGAGACGGCGCGCGGCGGGCTGGCCGTCAACATCATCGAATGTTGACGATTCCACGTCGGTGACGCGTCAGCCGTGCCACGGTGGGGCATGAGCCAGGTCAACTCCTGTCCCCCCACGGCACCTCAGGGAGTCCCGCCATGCTGCGCGGCATCGACGTGAGCGCGTACCAGTCCTCTTCCTACGACACCGACGGCCTCTCCTTCGTCTTCATCAAGGCGACGGAGGGCCGTTCCTACGTCAACCCCAAGCTCTCCGCCCAGGCCAAGCACGGCCGTGACGCGGGTCTGGTCGTCGGCTACTACCACTTCCTGTGGCCGGGGAACCTGACCGCCCAGGCGGACTACTTCCTGAAGCACGCGCCGGAGAAGGCGGGTGACCTCCTCGCCGTCGACTGGGAGACGACCGGCGAGGGCACGCACGCGAGCAACGCGGAGAAGGACCGGTTCATCCGCCTCCTGAAGGAGAAGCGCCCCGACAACCGGGTGGTGCTGTACTGCAACCGTCACTACTGGCTGAACGTCGACACCACGTCGTACGCCGGGGACGGGCTGTGGATCGCCGACTACGTCACCAAGGGCAAGCCCCGGATCAAGGCGAAGTGGCGCTTCCACCAGTACACGGACGACCCGCTGGACAAGAACGTGGGGAACTTCTCCAGCAAGGCGGCGCTGCGGGAGTGGGCCGGGAACGCCTGAAGGGGCGCCGTCCTCGCGGGGGGCGCCCCTTCACGGGGTCCTGCCGGGGTCCTGCCCGGGTGCTACTTGTTCAGGAAGGCCCAGAACTCGTCGAAGGACAGCAGCTTGTCGCCGTTGAGGTCGCGGCTCTTGATGATGGCCTCGGCGACGGTCTCGGTGACATTCCAGTCGCCGCCCTGGGCGAGGGCGGTCTTGAACTCGGCGGCGGTGATGGTGCCGTCGCCGTCCGCATCGATGCGCTCGAACTGCTTGCGTGCTTCCTCGATGTCGATGTGCGCCACCGGTCCGCCCCTCTACTCGCGTGTACTCGCGTCAAGTCGTGTCGTGCTGGCTTTTTGCCGCAGGTCAGATTATCCGTTCGCGCACGCGGGGTGGCCCTCAGCGCTCGGTGACCCTCATCTCGAACCAGGTCGTCTTGCCGCGGGGCAGCAGATCCACGCCCCAGCGGTCGGCGAGCTTGTCGACGAGGAAGAGCCCCCGGCCGCTGACGTCCATCTCCTGGACCGGCATCAGACAGGGCAGACCGCGGGAGGGGTCGCGGACCTCGATGCGGATCCAGCCGCGGCGGCGGCGCATCCGTAAGCCGAAGACCCGGGCGCCGGTGTGGCGGACGGCGTTGCCGACGAGTTCGGAGACGAGGAGCACGGCGTCCTCGGCCATCCTGGGGCTCAGCGCCCACTGCCGCAGGACCACCGTCTGGGTCAGCCGGCGTGCGGTGGCGGCGGACTCGGGGCGGGACGGGAGCGGAACTTCGGCCTCCGTGGGATTGCCGAACAGCTCCAGCGCCTTCGCGGCAGTTTCGTCCTCGACCGCCGGCGACCAGCGCGCCGCGGTCGCACGGCTGTGTCCCCGCGGCTGTTCGATACCCTCCAGCCCCGCCATGCCCCCATCATGGCCGTCCACGGGGCTCTCCGTGGCCGTTCCCGAGGAATACACCCCCCGGAAGCGGTGATTCCACTGCAGCCGGTCGGCATATGCCACGGGCAGTTCGGAACCGTCCACAGCCCTGCTGAGCTGCGCCTCAAGGCCCGTCGACGGCCTTTGACCAGTTCCCTCGACAAGGTGCGCTTAAGGCTGCCTTAAGGCTGCCATAAACCGCCCCGTCGAGGGATACGGGTCAGACACGGTGTCAATTGCAAGGGGTACGGCGGACTTTCACCGGACGGCGCGGGCGGGTCAGAGGAACTTCGCCTTGCCCGGACCCTCCTCGACGAAGCTCCGCATCCCGCGTTCGCGATCCTCGGTCGCGAACAGACCTGCGAACCAGTTCCGCTCGATGGCGAGGCCCGTCTCGATGTCCGTCTCCAGGCCCGCGTCGATGGACTCCTTGGCCGCGCGCAGCGCGATCGCCGGCCCCTGGGCCAGCTTCGCCGCCCAGGCGTGCGCCTCGGCGTAGACCTGGTCGGCCGCCACCACGCGGTCCACCAGGCCGAGTTCGCGGGCCTCCTCGGCCTTGACCATCCGGCCCGTGAAGATGAGGTCCTTGGCCTTCGACGGGCCGACCAGGCGGGCCAGCCGCTGGGTGCCGCCCGCGCCCGGGATGAGGCCGAGCAGGATCTCGGGCTGGCCCAGCTTGGCGTTGTCCGCGGCGATGCGGAAGTCGGCGCACAGCGCCAACTCGCAGCCGCCGCCGAGCGCGTAGCCGGTCACGGCGGCCACGACGGGCTTGGGGATCCGGGCCACCGCCGTGAAGGACTCCTGCAGGGCGCGGGCGCGCAGGACCATCGCCGTGTGGTCCATCGCCTGCATCTCCTTGATGTCCGCGCCGGCCGCGAACACCTTCTCCCCGCCGTAGATCACCACGGCCCGCACGTCGTCACGGCGGCCCGCCTCCTCGGCGAGCTCCTTGAGCCGGTCCTGGGTGGCGACGTCCAGCGCGTTCATCGGCGGCCGGTCGAGACGGAGGGTACCGACGCCTTCGGCGACTTCGAGATTCACGGTCATGCGAGCAGGTTAACGGGGGCTAACGGGGAGCGAAGGGGTGCGGTCGGTCACATCCCGCGCCCGGGAACGCGAACGGCCCCGGTGCGCAAGCCGCACCGGGGCCGTCACCAGGCAGGAGCTACGCCTTCCACTTCTCCCAGGACATGTTCCAGCCGTTCAGGCCGTTGTCCGGGGCCACCGTGGCGTCGGCGGAGTTCTTCACGACGACGACGTCGCCGATCATCGAGCGGTTGTAGAACCAGGCGGCCGGAGCCTTCTTGTCCCAGGCGCCCTTGACGTCGCGCAGGCCGACGCAGCCGTGGCTGGCGTTGGTGTTGCCGAAGGCGCCGCTCGCCCAGTAGTTGCCGTGGATGAAGGTGCCGGAGTCGGTCAGGCGGATGGCGTGCGGCACGTCCTTGATGTCGTACTCGCCGTCGTAGCCGACCGTGTCGCCGTTCATCCGGGTCTGGACGAACTTCTCGGTCATGACCATCTGGCCGTTCCAGGTCTCGTAGCCCGGCGCGCCCGTCGTGACCGGGATGGTCCTGAGGACCTTGCCGTCCCGGGTGACCTTCATCTTCTTGGTCTTCACGTCGACGTAGGAGACCTGGCTGCGGCCGATGGTGAAGGTGATCTTCTTGTCCTGCTCGCCGTAGACGCCGTCACGGCCCTCGACGCCGTCGAGGTCGAGGTCGACGGTGACCTTGGTGCCGGCCTTCCAGTACTTCTCGGGCCGGAAGTCCAGGCGGTCGTTGCCGAACCAGTGACCGGCGACCTCGACGGCCGGCTCGGTCTTGATGGTGACGGCCTTCTCGACGTCCTCCGGGTTGGTGATGCCCCGGTCGAACCGGAGGGAGAACGGCATGCCGACCCCGACCGTGGAGCCGTCCTCGGGGGTGAACCTGCCGAGGAAGGTGGCCTTCGGGGTGAGCGTCGTGAAGCCGGAGTCCTGCGTGGTCTCGACGCCCTCGGTGTCCTTGGCGACCGCGTGCACCGTGTACTTGGTGGAGGCGGCGAGATGCCTGGACGGCGTCCAGCTGGTGCCGTCGCCGGATATCTTGCCGTCGACGGCGTTCCCCTCGGCGTCCTCGACCTCGACGGCGGTCAGCCGGCCCTTGGCCGCGGTGACCTTCAGCGCGCCGCTGGTGTCGACGGACCTGGCCCCGTCCTTCGGGGCTATCGTCACCTCCGCGCGGGACTTGCGGACCTCGGCCTGCGAGGAGTCCCCGCCCTTGCCCTCGTCCCCGCCCGCGTCCGATCCGCCGCCCCCGCACGCGGCGACCGCCAGCATCAGCACTCCGGCCAGTGCCGCCATGCCCTTGCGTCCGCGCCGCGCGCGTGCGTCCACCGACGCCCCCGATATCGGCCGCACGTTCAATTCCGTGTCCCTCCCCCGGGCCTCACCGGCCCACTCCCCCGCGCGTCCACCGCGCTCACCGGCGCATATTAACCACAGGGCCAGGGCGCCGACGTCGGTGCGTCTGTCACCGTTTCGTTCCAACATCGCCGGGCGGGCGGGACGGCCCCCACCACCCCACCCGGCGCTGTGTGCCGCCTACTTCACGGCGCTCCCCGCCTTCCACTCCTTCCAGGTCATGTTCCATCCCCCGAGGCCGTTGTCCGGGGCGACCCGCTTGTCGTTGCTGTGCACGACCTCGACGACGTCCCCGATGAGGCTGCGGTCGAAGAACCAGCCCGCGGGGGTGTCGGAGCCGCCGCCCTTGACGTCCCGCAGACCCACGCACCCGTGGCTGACGTTGCTGTGCCCGAAGACGGAGGCGTCCGCCCAGTAGTTGCCGTGCAGGAACGTGCCCGAGTCGGTCAGGCGCATGGCGTGCGGGACGTCGGGGATGTCGTACTCGCCCTTGCCGTCGGCCTTCTTGAAGCCGACGGTGGCACCGTTCATCCGGGTCAGTTCGAGCATCTCGGTGACCACCATCTTGCCGTTGTAGGTGGTCGTCGCCGGGGCGCCCGCGGTGACCGGCACCGTCGTCAGGAGGGCGCCGTCGCGCCGTACCTCCATGGTGTGCCGGGCCGCGTCGACGACGGACACCTGGTGGCGGCCCACGGTGAAGGAGAACGTCTTGCGCTGCAGGCCGTACACGTCCGGCGCACCCTCGACGTCCCGCAGGTGCAGCGCGACGGTGACCCGGGTGCCGGGCTTCCAGTACTGCTCGGGGCGGAAGTCCAGGCGGGCGGCGCCGAACCAGTGCGGGCGGATCTCCACGGGCGGTTCGGCGGTGACCCGGACCGCGCGCTCCACGGCGGCCCGGTGCGCGATCGCGCGGTTGAACTCCAGGGAGACGATCATCCCGGTGCCGACGGTCGCGCGGTCCTCGGGGGTGACGTAGCCGATGAACCGCTTCTCGGGGACGTACGTGGTGAAGGTCGTGTGCCGTGCGCTGCGGCGTCCGTGGCCGTCGAGGGCCACCGCGTCGACCGTGTACCGGGCGGCCAGCGCGAGCCGGGGCTCGTCGGGCTCCCAGCGCAGGCCGTCCTTGGAGATGTGCCCGGGCACCGGCGTGTCCTCGGCGTCCTGCGACTTCACCACCCGCACCGACTCCAGGCGCCCGCTACGCACCCGGACCAGCAGCCGGTCGCCCGGGGAGGCGCCCTTGGTGCCGTCGTCCGGTGTCACCCGGATGACGTCCTCGGGCGCGGGTGCCTTGTTCAGCACCTGGCCGAGCCCGGCGCCGTCGCCGTCCTCGGTGCAGCCGGCCACTCCGGCCAGCAGTCCCGCCCATGTCAGTACGGCGGCCGCCACTGCCACCGCGCGCCGTGCGCGCCCTTGTACGTGCCTCACGTAGTCCCCAACGACGGGGGCGGCCCTGGGGAAACGTGAGTGCGAGCTACGCGGTGGGCAGAACAGTGGGGAGACGACGCGACGGGGGGCCGCGGCACGGGACGACCGCGGCCCCCTTCCCTTACGTGTGTGGTCCCTGAGCCGTGGGAGGCCGTCAGGTGTCGAGCGCAGCCGAGCAGGAGGCGGTGGCCGGGGCGGTCGCCGCTGAGGAGGGGCGCCCGGCCACCGTCGTGAACGGGTCGCGCGGCAGGGCGCCGGGGGTGCCCGTGTGGCCGGGCACGCCGGTGCCGCTCGGCGCCCGCTTCCGGGTGGGCCCGGACGGGGTGGCGGGCACCAACTTCGCGCTGTGGGCGGGCGGGGCGGAGGCCGTGGAGCTGTGCCTGTTCGACGAACGGGGCAAGGAGACGCGCGCCAAGCTGACCGAACTGACGCACGAGATCTGGCACGGCTTCGTGCCGGGGGTGATGCCCGGGCAGCGCTACGGCTACCGGGTGCACGGCCGCTGGGACCCGTGGACCGGCGCCCGCTGGAACCCGGCGAAGCTGCTGCTCGACCCGTACGCGCGCGCGGTGGACGGCGACTTCGGCCTGCCGCCCGAGGTGTACGGCCATGTCCGGGACTGGCCCCAGCAGCATGTCGCGGACACCGTGCGCGACGAGCGGGACTCGGCGCCGTACGTCCCCAAGGGCGTGGTCGTGCACGACGACGCGCCGGACGACGAGTGGCAGGACGACCGCCGCCCGAAGACGCCCTGGGCCGACTCGGTGATCTACGAGCTGCATGTGCGCGGCTTCACCCGGCTGCACCCCGGCATCCCGGACGAACTGCGCGGCACCTACGCCGGCCTGGCGCATCCGGCGGCGATCGAGCACCTGGTGGAGCTCGGGGTGACGGCCGTGGAGCTGCTGCCGGTGCACCAGTTCGCGCACGAGGACCATCTGCTGCGGCGCGGTCTGCGCAACTACTGGGGCTACAACTCCATCGGATACTTCGCCCCGCACGCCGCGTACGCCGCCTCGGGGACGACCGGCCAGCAGGTCGGCGAGTTCAAGCGGATGGTGCGCGCCCTGCACGCGGCCGGGATCGAGGTCATCCTCGACGTCGTCTACAACCACACGGCGGAGGCGGGCGAGCTGGGCCCGACGCTGTCGCTGAAGGGCATCGACAACCGGGGCTACTACCGGCTGCAGGCGGACGCCCGCCGCTACGCCGACTACACGGGCTGCGGGAACACCCTGCACGTCGTCCAGCCGCACGTCCTGCGGCTCATCACCGACTCGCTGCGGTACTGGGTGACGGAGATGGGCGTGGACGGCTTCCGGTTCGACCTGGCCGCCGCGCTGGCCCGCTCGATGCACGACGTCGACATGCTGTCGCCGTTCCTCGCCGTGATCGCGCAGGACCCGGTGCTGCGGCGGGTGAAGCTGATCGCCGAGCCGTGGGACGTCGGCTCGGGCGGCTACCAGGTCGGCGCCTTCCCTCCGCTGTGGACGGAGTGGAACGACCGCTACCGCGACGCCGTGCGGGACTTCTGGCGCGGTGCGCTGCCGGACGTACGGGACCTCGGGTACCGCCTGTCGGGGTCGAGCGACCTGTACGCGTGGGGCGGGCGCAGGCCCTACGCCTCGGTGAACTTCGT
Source organism: Streptomyces sp. NPDC046859 (assembly GCF_040645135.1). Classification (NCBI taxonomy): domain Bacteria; kingdom Bacillati; phylum Actinomycetota; class Actinomycetes; order Kitasatosporales; family Streptomycetaceae; genus Streptomyces; species Streptomyces sp. NPDC046859. The sequence continues at coordinate 21,036 of NZ_JBEYXR010000028.1, read as the reverse complement.
GACCGCGCACGACGGTTTCACGCTGCGGGACATGGTGTCCTACGAGCACAAGCACAACGAGGCGAACGGCGAGGGCAACCGGGACGGCTCGAACGACAACCGCTCCTGGAACTGCGGAGCCGAGGGCGAGACGGACGACGCGGACGTCCTGGCGCTGCGGCGGCGCCAGCTGCGGAACCTGCTGACCACACTGCTGCTGTCGACGGGTGTGCCGATGCTGGTGGCGGGCGACGAGATGGGACGCACCCAGCGCGGCAACAACAACGCCTACTGCCAGGACAACGAGATCAGCTGGCTGGACTGGGGACTGCTCCAGGAGCCGGGCTGGAAGGCGCTGTCCGACCTGACGGCGCGGCTGATCGCGCTGCGCCACCGGCATCCCGTGCTGCGCCGCCGCGCGTTCTTCTCCGGCCGGCCGCACTCGGCGGACGGGCTGCGCGACCTGGCCTGGTTCACCGCGAGCGGCGCGGAGATGACGGAGGCGGACTGGTACGCGCCGGCCGCCACGCTGGGCATGTACCTGTCCGGTCGGGACATCCCAGGCCGGGACGAGCGGGGGGCGCCCTTCCTCGACGACAGCTTCCTCGTGGTCCTGCACGCCGGCCACCGGCCGGTGCGGTTCGTCCTGCCGGGGGCGCCCTGGGCGCGGCGGTACGAGGTGGTGGTCGACACCTCGCGGGAGGAGCAGGACCGGCCGCCGGGTGTGGAGCATGCGGCGGGGACGGAGATCACCGTGCCGGAGCGGGCCGTGCTGCTGCTGCGGGTGGCCGGCTGATCGGCCGGGGATGCCCCGCTCGCACGTTCGAGAACGCATCCCCCGATCGGATGATGGTCGGGGCACGAGCTCGCCCCATGTCCTGCGTACGGCCCGTCGAACACGCAGGTCGTAGGACCAGGGGCGGACCGGGGTCCGGCCAAAACTCGGTGGGAAGTGTCAGTGGCGATCCGTAGGCTCGCTGCTGATGGCCACTACACGTGAAACCCCGGGGAGCAGGTCCGACCGATCCGCCGTGCGCACGCTGCTGCGCTTGTGGCCGTACGTGCGGCCGGTGCGTGCGCGGTGGTTCACCGCAGCCGCCGTGGCCGTCGTCGCCTCCTGTCTGGCGCTGGTCATCCCGCTGGTCCTGAAGTGGATGGTGGACGGCCCGGTCACCGAACGCGACCCGGCGGGGGTGTGGCTCGGCGCGCTGTTCCTGCTGCTCCTCGGCATAGGGGAGGCCGTGCTGTTCGGGCTGCGGCGCTGGCTGGTGGCGCGGCCGCTGGCCGGGGTCGAGGCGTCGATGCGCGCGGAGCTGTACCGGCATCTGCAGCGGCTGCCGGTGGCGTTCCACGACCGGTGGGCGTCGGGGCAGCTGCTGTCGCGCGGCACCACCGATCTGATGCTGGTGCGGATGTTCCTGGCGTTCCCGCTGACGTTCCTGCTGGTCAACAGTGTGACGATCCTGGCGGGCGTCGTCATCATGCTGGTCCAGGACGTCACGCTCGGGCTGGTGATCCTGGTGCCGGCGGTGCCCGTGATGGTCATGTGCGTCGTCTTCGAGAAGCGGTACGCGCTGGTGGCGCGGCGCGCGCAGGACCAGGTCGGCGATCTGACGACGCTCGTCGAGGAGAGCGTGCTCGGCATCCGGATCATCAAGGGGTTCGGGCGGCACCGCAGCCAGGCCCGGGCGTTCCGGGAGATGGCGCGGACGCTGCGCGGCACGGAGCTGCACAAGGCACGGCTGCTGGCGACGATCTGGGCCGTCATCATCACGCTCCCCGAGCTGGCCATCGGCGCGGCCCTGGTGCTGGGCACGGTGCGGGTCGCCGACGGCGACCTCTCGGCGGGCACCCTGGTGGCGTTCCTGTCGACGGCGCTGGCGCTGCGCTGGCCCGTGGACTCGATCGGCTTCCTGCTGGCGATGAGCCAGGAGGCGGCCACGGCGACCGAGCGGTACTTCGAGGTCATGGACGCGGTGCCCGAGGGCCGCGAGGTGGCGCAGGCGCCGCAGGACGGAACCGGCCGGGGGCTGCGCTTCGAGGGCGTGCGCTTCCGCTACCCGGACGCTCCCGAGGGCTCGCCGCCCGTCCTGGACGGCGTCGACCTGCACATCCGGCCCGGCGAGTCCATGGCGCTGGTCGGCGCGACCGGCAGCGGCAAGACGACGCTGACGGCGCTGGTGCCCCGGCTGTACGAGCTGACGTCCGGCCGCATCACCCTGGACGGCCGGGACATCACGGCGATGCCGCGCGAGGAGCTGCGCGCCCTGGTGGCCGTCGCCTTCGAGGAGCCCACCCTGTTCTCCGCGAGCGTCGCGGACAACGTTCTCATGGGAGCGGCGGCGGACGCCGGTGACCCCGAGCTGGAGCGGGCCCTGGCGGTCGCGCAGGCGGGCTTCGCGCACGACCTGCCGCAGGGCACCGCGACCCAGGTGGGTGAGCAGGGGCTGAGCCTGTCCGGCGGCCAGCGCCAGCGTCTCGCGCTCGCCCGCGCGGTGGTGGGCCGGCCCCGCTTCCTCGTGCTGGACGACCCGCTGTCCGCCCTGGACGTGCACACCGAGGCGCTGGTCGAGGCCGCCCTGCGGGACGTGCTCGCCGAGACCACCGCCCTGATCGTGGCGCACCGCCCGTCGACGGTCCTGCTGGCGGACCGCGTCGCCCTCCTCTCCGGGGGCCGCGTCGCCGCGGTCGGGACCCATCACGAACTGCTGCGGGACAACGCCGAGTACGCGCATCTCATGGCCGGAACCGAGGAGGCCGCCCGATGACGGCGACGACCGCCACCCCGCCGGGCACGGGCCGCCCGGACGAGCGCACCGGAAGTCCGGACGACCCGTTCGACCACGACGCCCTGCCCTCGCCGCCGGGTGCCACGGCCGCGCTGCTGCGGTCCCTGCTGGCCCCGATGAAGGCCCGGGTCGTCGTGACCACGCTGTTGCTGCTGCTCCAGCAGGCGGCCGTGCAGGCGGGGCCGTTGCTGGTGGCGTACGCCATCGACTCGGCGGTGCCGGCGTTCCGGCGCGACGACCTGGGGCCGCTGATCGCGGTCGCGGCCGGCTATCTGCTGTGCGCGGTGGCCTCCGGCGGCCTGCAGTACGCGTTCTTCCGCGCGTCCGCCCGGGTGAACCAGGACGTGCTGCTCGATCTGCGGGGCCGTATCTTCCGCCACGCGCAGGCGCTGAGCGTCGACTTCCACGAGCGCTACACCTCGGGCCGGCTGATCTCCCGCTCCACCACGGACGTCGAGTCGCTGCGCGAGCTGCTCGACGAGGGCCTGCAGGAACTCGTCACCGTCGTCCTGTCGTTCGTCTACATCTCGGCGATGCTGCTGTGGCTGGACCTCGGGCTGGGCGCGGTGGCCGTGGCCTCCCTCGTGCCGCTGTACCTGCTCGTGCGCTCCTACCGGCGGCGGGCCGCGCGCGTGTACACCCAGCGGTCCACCGCGATCGCGGCCGTCATCGTGAAGTTCGTGGAGACGATGAACGGCATCCGCCCGGTGCGCGCGTTCCGCCGCGAGCGCGCCAACGACGCCGACTTCCGGGTCCTCAACCACCGGCATGAGCGCACCAACGGCGACGCCCTGCTGGAGATGGCCCGGTACGTCGTCGGGTCCCGGCTGGTCGCCAACACCGCGGTCGCGGGGATGGTGCTGTGGGGCGCCCACCGGGTCGCGGGCGGCACGCTGGCCCTCGGAGTGCTGGCGGCGGCCGTGCTGTACCTGCGGCGGCTGTACGACCCGATCGACCGGCTCGGCATGTTCCTCAACTCGTACCAGTCGGCGGCGGCGTCCCTGGAGAAGATCGCCGGTCTGCTGGCGCAGACGCCGTCCGTGCCGGATCCGGCCAGCCCGAAGGAACTCCCGGCGCGGGTGGGCGGGCACCCCGGCCGCGAGGTCGTCTTCGACGGCGTCCGGTTCGCCTACCGCACCGGCGGCGAGGTGCTGCCCCGCTTCGACCTCACCCTGCACGCCGGGCGGACCGTGGCGGTCGTGGGCTCCACGGGGGCGGGCAAGTCGACGCTGGCCAAGCTGCTCGCCCGGTTCTACGACCCGTCCGAGGGGCGGGTCCTGCTGGACGGCGTGGACCTGCGCGACCTCGCGGCGCCCGAGCTGCGGCGCGGGGTGGTCATGGTGACGCAGGAGGCGTTCCTGTTCTCCGGCACGGTCGCCGAGAACATCGCGATCGGGCGGCCGGACGCGACCCGTGAGGAGATCGAGCGGGCGGCGAAGGCCATCGGGGCGCACGACTTCATCACCGCCCTGCCCGACGGCTACGACACCGACGTGCGCAAGCGGGGCGGCCGTATCTCGGCGGGACAGCGGCAACTCGTGGCGTTCGCGCGGGCGTTGCTCGCCGATCCGGCGGTGCTGATCCTCGACGAGGCGACCAGCTCGCTGGACATCCCCGGTGAGCAGGCCGTGCAGCGCGCGATGGCGACGGTCCTGCGGGGCCGCACGGCCGTCGTCATCGCCCACCGGCTGTCCACGGTGGAGATCGCCGACCGGGTGCTGGTCATGGAGCAGGGCAGGATCGTCGAGGACGGCGCGCCGGCCGGTCTCGTCGCGGGCACGGGCCGCTTCGCGGACCTGCACCGGGCGTGGCGGGACAGCCTGGCGTGAGGCGCCGGGCGGCGTGCGGACGGCGGACGGGATGCGGGGGACGATGATCGACGCGTACGGGGACCCGGGCGAGCCCGACCGGCGGGGCGGCCGGCGGTATCTGGGGTGGCTGGTGCGGCGGCAGGCGGCGCGGTCCGCCGCCGGGGCGCTGATCTCCAGCGTGTGGATGGTGCTGCTGGCCGCCACCCCCTACCTGCTGTCGCGTGCCGTGGACGACGGGCTCGCGGACGGTGACCGGCGCGCGCTGTGGGGCTGGACGGCCGCCCTGTTCGTGGTGGGCGCGTTCAACGCCTGGCTGAGCATCATGCGGCACCGCACGATGACCCGGGTGCGGATGGACGCCAACTTCCGCACGGTCAAGGTGCTGGTCGACCACGCGGTGCGCCTGGGTGCGGCGCTGCCGCGCCGGATCGGCGCCGGGGAGGTCGTCACCATCGGGGTGGGCGACGTCCAGACCATCAGCACGTCCCTGACCGTCGTCGGGCCGGGAGTGGGCGCGGTCGTCGCCTATCTGGTGGTCGCCGGGCTGCTGGTGTCCGTGTCGGTGCCGATCGCGTTCGTGGTGCTGCTGGGGATGCCTCTGATCGGGGTCCTGGTCGGGCCGCTGCTGGGACGGCTGCAGGGCACGGAGACGGAGTACCGGGAGCTCCAGGGGGTGCTGACCGCGCGGATCACCGACCTGGCGGGCGGACTGCGCGTCCTCAACGGCCTCGGCGGCAAGGGCCTGGTCGCGGACGCCTTCCGGCGCGACTCGCAGCGGCTGCGGGCGCAGGGATACCGGGTGGGCGCGGTGACCAGCTGGGTGCAGGCGCTCGGGGTGGGGCTGCCGACGCTGTTCCTGGCGGTGGTGACCTGGCTGGCGGCCCGGCTCGCCGCGCAGGGCGCGATCACGGTCGGCGAGCTGGTGTCGGTGTACGGCTATGTCGCGGTGCTGGTGGCGCCGGTGGCGTTCTTCATCGAGTGCGGCTACCAGGTCAGCCGGGGGGTGGTGGCGGCCCGGCGGGTCGTGCGGTTCCTGCGGCTGGAGCCGATGGAGGACACCGGCACCCGGGACGCGCCCGCCGAACCGGCGCCGCTGCACGACCCCGAGTCCGGGGTGCGCGTCCTTCCGGGCCGGCTGACGGCGCTGGCCGGGGCGCGGCCCGCCGACGCGGCGGCCGTCGTCGACCGCCTCGGCCGGTACACGCCGTCGGCGGCGACCTGGGGCGGCGTACCGCTGGCCGAGATCCCGGCGGCGCGGGTGCGGGAGCGCATCCTGGTGGCCGATCACGAGGCGGACCTGTTCGCGGGCCCGCTGCGCGAGCTCGTGTCCGGGCACACCGACCGGGACGAGGCGGCGATCGGCCGGGCTCTGCGCACCGCCGTCGCCGAGGACATCGTCCGCGGTCTGCCGGACGGCCTGGACTCCCCGGTCGACGCGCAGGGCCGCAATCTGTCCGGCGGGCAGCGCCAGCGGGTCCGTCTGGTGCGTGCGCTGCTGGCCGATCCGGAGGTGCTGCTGGCCGTCGAGCCCACGTCGGCGCTGGACGCGCACACGGAGGCGCGGGTCGCGGAGCGGCTGCGCGCCGACCGCGCCGGCCGCACCACCGTGGTCACCACGACGTCCCCGCTCGTCCTGGACCGCGCGGACGTCGTGCACTACCTGGTCGACGGCAAGGTGGCGGCCACCGGGACCCACCGCGCCCTGCTGGACGGCGAGCCCGGATACCGGTCCCTGGTGGCCAGGGACGAGGACGCCGAGGAGGTCGTGCGGTGACGGACGGACAACACGCTCAGCAGGCTCCGCGGGGGGCCCTTCCGGTGGCGGGGCCCGCGGACGTCCGCCGGGCCACCGCCCGCCTGATCCGCTCCGACGCCCGGGCCTTCACCGCCGTGCTCGCCCTGAACGCGGCCGCGGCGCTCGCCGGTCTGGCCGCGCCCTGGTTGCTCGGCCGCATCGTCGACGGGGTCCGGGCGGGCTCCGGGGTGCCGGTGGTGGACCGGCTGGCCCTGGCCATCCTCGTGGCGGCGCTGACACAGCTGCTCCTGGCCCGTTGGGCCCGCTACGTGGGCCACCGCTTCGGCGAACGCACCCTCGCCCGGGTCCGCGAGGAGTACGTCCGCCGTACGCTCGCGCTGCCCGCGTCGGTCGTGGAGCGGGCCGGCACCGGTGATCTGACGGCGCGCGGCACCGCGGACGTGACCGCCGTCGGCACCACCCTGCGGGACGCCGGGCCCGAACTGCTCATCAACGGCGTGCAGGTGCTGTTCCTGCTGGTCGCGATGGTCGTGCTGGACCCCCTGCTCGGCGCCTGCGGGCTGCTCGGCCTGGCCGTGCTGTGGCCGGCGCTGCGCTGGTACCTGCGCCGGGCCCGCGCCGGCTACCTCGCGGAGGGCGCGGCCAACTCCGACGTCGCCGAGATCCTCGCGGCCACCGCGTCCGGCGCCCGCACCGTGGAGGCGCTGCGGCTGGAGCGCCGGCGGGTGGCGGCGAGCCGTGACGCGCTGGACGTCTCGCGCCGCGCCCGGCTGCACACCCTCTTCCTGCGCTCGGTGTTCTTCCCGTCGGTCGAGATCGCCTATCTGGTGCCGGTGGTGACGGTCCTGCTCACCGGCGGGGCGCTGCACGCGCACGGCGCGGTCAGCCTGGGCACGGTGGTCGCGGCGGCGCTGTACCTCCAGCAGATGACCGGCCCGCTGGACGAGATCCTGATGCGGGTGGAGCAACTGCAGAGCAGCGGCGCCTCGTTCGCCCGGGTGGAGGGGCTGGCCCGCGCCCCGCAGGCGGCGGACGCGGCCGGTCCGTCCCCCGAGGGCGACCGGATCGACGTGACGGGCGTGCGCTACGCCTACGACCGGGGCGGCGAGGTCCTCGGCGGTGTCGATCTGGCGGTGCGGCCCGGCGAACGCCTGGCCGTCGTCGGCCCGTCGGGCGCCGGGAAGTCGACGCTGAGCCGGCTGCTGGCGGGCGTGGACGCGCCGACCGCCGGCTCGGTGACGGTCGGCGGGGTGCCCGTGGCCGAGCTGGGCCCGGAGGAGCTGCGCCGTCAGGTCGTCCTGGTGACGCAGGAGCACCACGTCTTCCTCGGCACGGTCCGCGACAACCTCCGGATCGCCGAGCCGTCCGCGCCGGACGACGCGCTGTGGGCCGCCCTCACCGCGGTCGGCGCCGACGGCTGGGTGCGGGAGCTGCCCGCCGGCCTGGACACCCGGCTCGGCGACGGGGGCAGCCCCACGGACGGCTCGCAGGCGCAGCAGCTCGCCCTGGCGCGGGTGGTGCTGGCCGACCCGCACACCCTCATCCTCGACGAGGCCACGGCCCTGCTCGACCCGACGACCGCCCGGCACACCGAGCGGGCGCTGGCCGCCGTGCTGCGGGGCCGTACGGTCATCGCCGTCGCCCACCGGCTGCACACCGCGCACGACGCCGACCGGGTGGCCGTGATGGAGGGTGGTCTGCTCACCGAGCTGGGCACGCACGAGGAGCTGGTCGCGGCCGGCGGCGCGTACGCGGCGCTGTGGCGGTCCTGGCACGGGGAGCGGCCCGCCTGAAGCCGGGAACCCGGATCCGGGGGCGCATGATCGGAAGATTTATGCTCGACGGGGTACTAGAGGCCTGACAGACCGCGGAACGCCCAGCAGAAAGCACGGTCCATTGAACTTCTGGTCGATCTACCAGCACGGCTTCGCGCGCGTGGCCGCGTGCACGGGCCACACCGTCCTCGCCGACCCGCAGGCCAACGCGGAGTCCGCCCTGCGGCAGGCGCGGCGGTGCGCCGAGGAGGGGGTGGCGGTCGCCGTCTTCCCCGAGCTGGGGCTGACCGGCTACTCCATCGAGGACCTGCTGCTCCAGGACGTGGTGCTCGACGACGTGGAGCGGGCGCTGGACACGGTGGTCGCGGGCTCGGCGGACCTGCTGACGGTGCTGGTGGTGGGCGCCCCGCTGCGCCACCGGAACCGGGTCTACAACTGCGCGGTCGTCGTGCACCGGGGCCGGATCCTCGGCGTGGCGCCGAAGTCGTACCCGCCGAACTACCGCGAGTTCTACGAGAAGCGGCAGATCGCGGCCGGGGACGACGAGCGCGGCGGCACCATCCGGATCGGCGGCGAGGAGGTCCCGTTCGGGGTCGACCTGCTCTTCGAGGCGCGGGACGTGCCGGGGCTGGTGCTGCACGCGGAGATCTGCGAGGACATGTGGGTGCCGGTGCCGCCGAGCGCGGAGGCGGCGCTGGCCGGTGCGACGGTGCTCGCGAACCTGTCGGGCAGCCCGATCACGGTGGGCCGGGCCGAGGACCGCCGGCTGATGTGCCGTTCGGCGTCCTCGCGCTGTCTGGCGGCGTACGTCTACTCGGCGGCCGGTCTGGGCGAGTCGACCACGGACCTGTCCTGGGACGGGCAGACGATGATCTACGAGAACGGCGTGCTCCTCGCGGAGACGGACCGTTTCTCCGCCGACGACCAGTTCGCGGTGGCCGACGTCGACCTGGACCTGCTGCGCCAGGAGCGCCTGCGGATGGGCACGTTCGACGACAACCGGCGCACCCACGCCGGGCGCACCGGTGACTTCCGGCGGATCGCGTTCGTGCTGGACCCGCCGGCCGGCGACCTGGGCCTGCGGCGCCGGCTGGAGCGCTTCCCGTTCGTCCCCGCGGACGCCGACCGCCTCGCGCTGGACTGCTACGAGGCGTACAACATCCAGGTCGCGGGGCTCCAGCAGCGGCTGGCCGCGATCGGGAACCCGAAGGTCGTCATCGGCGTGTCCGGTGGTCTGGACTCCACGCACGCGCTCATCGTCGCGGCCCGCGCGATGGACCGGGCGGGCCGGCCGCGCAGCGACATCCTGGCGTTCACGCTGCCGGGCTTCGCCACCAGCGACCACACCAAGGACAACGCCCACAAGCTGATGAACTCGCTGGGCGTCACGGCTGCGGAGCTCGACATCACGGCCACCGCGCGGCTGATGCTGCAGGAGATGGGGCACCCGTTCGCGTCCGGCGAGCCGGTGTACGACGTCACCTTCGAGAACGTGCAGGCCGGTCTGCGCACCGACTACCTGTTCCGGCTGGCGAACCAGCGCGGCGGGATCGTGCTGGGCACGGGTGACCTGTCGGAGCTGGCGCTCGGCTGGTCGACGTACGGCGTCGGCGACCAGATGAGCCACTACAACGTCAACGGCGGGGTGCCGAAGACGCTGATCCAGCACCTGATCCGCTGGGTCGTCGCCTCCGGCCAGTTCGAGGAGGAGACCGGCCGCACGCTGACCGCGATCCTGGACACCGAGATCAGCCCGGAGCTGGTGCCGGGCGAGGAGATGCAGTCGACGGAGTCGAAGATCGGGCCGTACGCGCTGCACGACTTCACGCTCTTCCACGTGCTGCGGTACGGCTTCCGGCCGTCGAAGATCGCCTTCCTGGCCTGGCACGCCTGGCACGACGCGGAGGCCGGTGCCTGGCCGCCCGGCTTCCCCGAGGCCAAGCGGGGGGCGTACGACCTGGCGGAGATCCGGCGCTGGCTGGAGGTCTTCTGCCGTCGCTTCTTCGCATTCGCACAGTTCAAGCGGTCCGCGATGCCGAACGGCCCGAAGGTGTCGGCCGGCGGTTCGCTCTCCCCGCGCGGCGACTGGCGGGCACCCTCCGACGGCAACGCGCGGGCGTGGCTGCGCGATCTGGAGCAGATCGACGTCTGAGGCGGCCAGTCCGTTTATCGAACGTGAACTCCCGGACAACGAACGATTTCCGGCCAACTTCCTGACGCGCCCCTGACAGAAACCGCAATCACCTGCCACTCTTCCCACGGCCGCGATACAGCAACCCCACAGCCCCGCCGCACGGCGGTGGCCGCGGCCGAGCTCCGCACGCGCACGTCGTTCTGCGTACCACCACGATCTGCCCGGACGGCCCACCCGCCGGCCGGTCTCCCCTGGCCGCGTGATCCGCGGCCGCGCAGAAGGAGTCAGTGTTGAGAGACAGGTCCTCCCACAGACGCACTCCCCACACCCCCCGCCGCCGGGCCGCCGCCGTGGCCCTCGTCGGCGTCGCCGCGCTCGTCGCGGCAGCCGTCCAGACGGGCGCCGCGACCGCGGCCCCGCCCCGGGCGCCGCAGGCCGCCGGCCAGGTGCTCCCGGGCGCGGAGTCGGTCAAGCTCACCCCCGCCCAGCGCGCCGAACTGATACGCGAGGCCAACGCCACCAAGGCGGAGACCGCGAAGGACCTGGGCCTCGGCGTCAAGGAGAAGCTGGTCGTCCGTGACGTCGTCAAGGACGGCGACGGCACGGTCCACACCCGCTACGAGCGCACCTACGACGGCCTGCCCGTCCTCGGCGGCGACCTGGTCGTGGAGACCACGAGGTCCGGCGCCACCAAGGACGTCGTGAAGGCGACCCGCGCCGCGATCGAGCCGGCCACCACGACCGCCGCCGTCCCCGCCGCGAAGGCCGAGAAGCAGGCGCTGGCCGCGGCGAAGGCCGGCGACGCCAGGACCGCGGACGTCGACAAGGCGCCGCGCAAGGTGATCTGGGCGGCGAGCGGCAAGCCGACCCTCGCGTACGAGACGGTCGTGGGCGGCCTCCAGGAGGACGGCACCCCGAACGAGCTGCACGTCGTCACCGACGCCGCCACCGGCGAGAAGCTCTACGAGTACCAGGGCATCGAGACCGGCACCGGCAACACGATGTACAGCGGCACGGTGACGCTCGGCACCACGCAGTCGGGGTCGACGTACAACCTGACCGACGGCGCGCGCGGAGGCCACAAGACGTACAACCTCAACCGCGGCACCTCGGGCACCGGGACGCTCTTCTCCGGCGCCGACGACGTGTGGGGCAACGGCTCGCCGTCCAACGCGGAGACCGCGGCGGCCGACGCGCACTACGGCGCCGCGCTGACGTGGGACTACTACAAGAACGTGCACGGCCGCAGCGGCATCCGGGGCGACGGCGTCGGCGCCTACTCCCGCGTCCACTACGGCAACAACTACGTGAACGCGTTCTGGTCCGACAGCTGCTTCTGCATGACGTACGGCGACGGCTCCGGCAACACGCACCCGCTGACCTCGATCGACGTGGCCGGCCACGAGATGACGCACGGCGTCACCTCCAACACCGCGGGCCTCGTCTACAGCGGCGAGTCCGGCGGCCTGAACGAGGCGACCTCCGACATCTTCGGCTCGACCGTCGAGTTCTACGCCAACAACTCCTCCGACGTGGGCGACTACCTCATCGGCGAGGAGATCGACATCAACGGCGACGGCTCGCCGCTGCGGTACATGGACAAGCCGAGCAAGGACGGCGCGTCCAAGGACTCCTGGTACTCGGGCATCGGCTCGGTCGACGTGCACTACTCGTCCGGCCCCGCGAACCACTTCTTCTACCTGCTGAGCGAGGGCAGCGGCACCAAGACCATCAACGGTGTCACCTACAACTCGCCCACCTCGGACGGCCTTCCGGTCACCGGCGTCGGCCGCGCCAAGGCGGAGAAGATCTGGTTCCGCGCACTGACCACGAAGTTCACCTCGAACACCAACTACGCGGCCGCCCGCACCGGCACCCTGGCCGCGACCGGTGAGCTGTACGGCACCACCAGCGCCGAGTACAAGGCGGTCCAGGACGCCTGGGCGGGCGTCAACGTCGGTACGCGCTCCGACGGGGGCGGCGGTGGCGGCACCACCTTCGAGAACACGGCGGACGTCGCCATCCCGGACCGGGGCTCGGCGGTCACCTCGCCGATCACGGTGTCGGGGCGGACCGGCAACGCGCCGTCCAACCTCCAGGTCGGTGTGAACATCGTCCACACCTACATCGGTGACCTCAAGGTCGACCTCGTCGCGCCCGACGGCAGCGTGTACGTCCTCAAGGCCTACGGCACCGGCGGCAGCGCGGACAACATCGACACCACGTACACCGTGAACGCCTCCTCCGAGGCCGCCAACGGTGTCTGGAATCTGCGGGTCCAGGACAACGCGTCGCTCGACACCGGCTACATCAACAGCTGGAAGCTGACCTTCCCGTAGGCCGCACGCACACGGCGCATCCCGGTACGGGGCGCCGTCCCGGTGGGTTCAACTCCCGCCGGGGCGGCGCCCGTTCACATATCAGAAACATTGACCGGACGGTCAAATTCAGGTCAACATCATCGCGGCCTCATGACATGTACGCGACTTAGATGTCACTCTTCCACCACCCGCCGCACAGAACTCCCGTCCTTCCCCCACCAAGGAGCCCGTGTGACCCCCCTCTACGCGCGTCGCAAGCGCACCACCCTGGCCATATCCACCGCGGTCGCGGCCGGGGCACTCCTCACCACCGCCCTGACCACCGGGACGTCGTCCGCGGCCCCCGCCGCCGGCGCCGAGGCCACCCCGCTCGCCGTCCCGGTCGCCCTGGCGCCCGCGGCACGCACCGCCCTGATCCAGGACCAGCAGGCCGACGCCGCCGGGACCGCCGAGGAACTCGGCCTCGGCGCCCAGGAGAAGCTGGTCGTCAGAGACGTCGTCAAGGACGCCGACGGCTCCGTCCACACCCGCTACGAGCGCACCTACGCCGGACTCCCCGTCCTCGGCGGCGACCTGGTCGTCCACGAGTCGGCGTCCGGCGCGCGCAAGGGCGTGACCAAGGCGACGAAGGCCGCCATCACGGTGTCCTCGCTGAAGCCGGCGATCAGCGCCGCGAAGGCCGAGGGCCAGGCCCTGAAGCGGGCCGAGGCGGCCGGCGCCGAGCGGACCGAGGCCGACCGCGCCCCCCGCAAGGTGATCTGGGCGGCGAGCGGCAAGCCGACCCTCGCGTACGAGACGGTCGTCGGCGGCCTCCAGGAGGACGGCACCCCGAACGAGCTGCACGTCGTCACCGACGCCGCCACCGGCGAGAAGCTCTACGAGTTCCAGGGCGTCGAGACCGGCAGCGGCAAGAGCCTGTACTCGGGCACCGTCACCCTCGGCACCACCGCGTCGGGGTCGACGTACCAGCTGTACGACACCTCGCGCGGCGGCCACAAGACGTACAACAAGGCGCGCAGCACCAGCTCGGCCACAGGCACCCTGTTCACCGACGCGGACGACGTCTGGGGCACCGGCAGCGCCTCCAGCTCGACCAGCGACCAGACGGCCGCAGTGGACGCCGCCTACGGCGCCCAGGTCACCTGGGACTTCTACAAGAACACCTTCGGCCGCAACGGCATCAAGAACGACGGCAGGGCCGCCTACTCCCGCGTGCACTACGGGAACGCCTACGTCAACGCGTTCTGGTCCGACAGCTGCTTCTGCATGACGTACGGCGACGGCACGGGCAACACCCACCCGCTGACCTCGCTGGACGTGGCCGGCCACGAGATGACGCACGGCGTCACCTCCAACACCGCGGGCCTGAACTACTCGGGCGAGTCCGGCGGCCTCAACGAGGCCACCTCGGACATCCTCGGCACGGCGGTGGAGTTCTACGCGGCGAACTCCTCCGACGCCGGCGATTACCTCATCGGCGAGAAGATCGACATCAACGGCGACGGCACGCCGCTGCGCTACATGGACAAGCCCAGCAAGGACGGCGCGTCCGCCGACAACTGGTCGTCGAGCCTGAAGAACCTCGACGTGCACTACTCCTCGGGCCCCGCGAACCACTTCTTCTTCCTCCTCGCGGAGGGCAGCGGCGCCCGGACGATCAACGGGGTGAGCTACAACTCCCCCACCTCCAACGGCTCGACGGTCACCGGCATCGGCCGCGCCAAGGCCGTGCAGATCTGGTACAAGGCGCTGACGTCGTACATGACGTCGACGACGAACTACGCGGGCGCCCGCACGGCGACGCTGAACGCGGCGTCCGCCCTGTACGGCTCCACCAGCACCGAGTACAAGGCGGTGACCGCCGCCTGGGCAGCGGTCAACGTGAGTTGACCCGGTCCTCCTGACCGGCGGGCGGCACCCGGGACGAACGCGTCCCGGGTGCCGCCCTACTCTTGGGAGCTATGTCTTTGGGGCCTTTCACGTACGACGACGTCGGAGCGACCCGGGAGACCGGTTTCTGCCCGTCCGGCTTCCACCCCCTCCATGTGCGCACCCGCGTGGGCGAGGGCGAGGACGTCTTCCGCAGAGCCGCCGACGCGGTGATGACCTGGGAGATGCACCGCGCGATGGGCGTCGGCGTCGACGCCTCGGCCGACCGCGCGGCCACCGACGTCGACGTCACGGTCACCCTCGCCGGCGTGATCAAGGCGCCCTGCCGGGTCGTGTGGACGGTGGAGGAGTACCGCAGGACCGGCTGGGCCTACGGCACCCTGACCGGCCACCCCGAGTGCGGCGAGGAGGCCTTCCTGGTGGAGCGCACCGGCGACGGCACGGTCTGGCTGACCGTGAACGCCTTCAGCCGCCCGGCCAAGTGGTACTCCCGCGCGGGCGGCCCCGCCACCCGCGGCCTCCAGCACGCGTACGCACGACGGTGCGGGGCGGTGCTGCGAAGGCTGTGCGGAGACGGCACATGACGCTCGCCGGGCCACGGCGAGTGTCTGCCCTCACCACCCGAACGCGGCGGCGGTGACGTCCCGTTCCAGGGTCGCCCGGTGGAACTCGTACGTGCGGATGTCGGACACCCGGATCAGCAGGCAGAACCGCTCCACCGACGGCAGCC
Organism: Streptomyces sp. NPDC046859; assembly: GCF_040645135.1. Taxonomy (NCBI): domain Bacteria; kingdom Bacillati; phylum Actinomycetota; class Actinomycetes; order Kitasatosporales; family Streptomycetaceae; genus Streptomyces; species Streptomyces sp. NPDC046859. The sequence continues at coordinate 5,851 of NZ_JBEYXR010000028.1, read as the reverse complement.
GCTCCGCCACCCGCGCGTAGTCCCGGCGCAGGAAGTGGATGGCCGCCAGATTGGCCACGGACGACTGCCCGGCCACCAGGAACACGGGTCGGCCGGACTCGGCGGGGGTGAACTTGGCCACCAGGGCGTACTCCTGGTTGCCGTGGTCGAAGAGGAACTTCTCCCCTCCGACCTCGATGGCCACCGACTCCGGCCGGGCGCGGTCGTAGGGGTGGATGGTGACCCCGGGCAGATGGGCGGCGAGATGCCCGCCGGTGCGGGGATTGGAGCCGCCGGCAGGGCCGCCGACGCAGAACTCCGTACGATCGCCGTTGCCACCGCGGAAGGCTCCGGACTCGACGGAGGCCCTGCACCCCAGCTCGCCGATCAGCAGCGTCAGTTCGACGACGGCCCGCACGTCCCGGTAGGCGGCGGTGCCCGACGCGTTGTGCTTGTCGCCCAGCACGATCAGGCACGTCTCACCCGGCCGGACACCGAAGAAGGCCGCTCTCCTGTTCACCGCCCGGGCGCGCTTGAGCCGCTCCCACAGCCAGACGAAACCTCCACCGAGCAGGCTGGTCACCAACCCGATCACGATGTTCCCCAGGACCGACTGAATGAGATCCCCCTCTCCACGGTGAAGCGCCCCCCATTCTCACAGGGTTCGCCCCCTCCGTGGTGGGGGGGATCACGTCCGGGCCGGTCCGGGCCGGGTCAGCGCAGCAGCACCCCGCCCCCCTCCCCCGTCTCCTGCGAGGGCACCGCCAGCAGGCCGAGTTCGGCGCTCGAGGCGAGGAGGCGGTGGGAGGGAAGGATGCGGACCGTGTAGCCGTAGGGGCCCGTGCGGTCCAGGGAGAGCGGGCCCTCGTAGACCCAGCGGCCCTCCGCGTCGGGGCTGCCCACCGGTTTCAGCGGCACCGTCGAGGCGTCCGCGATCCGGTCCTCCCCGTCGACCCGGCCCGAGACGGCCTGCACCTCCACGTCCTCCGGGCCCAGCTCGCCGAGGCCGACCCGCACACGCAGGCTCAGCGTCGAGCCGAGCTCCGCGGTCGGCTCCGCGGCCGACGTCTCGACGTGGTCGACGGTGACAGCGTGCCACGCCGCGCGCACCCGGGCCTTCCAGCCCGCCAGCTCACGTGCCGCGTCCGGGGTCATCGCGCGGTGGGCGTGCGCGGCCGGGGTGTAGAGGCGGTCGACGTACTCGCGGACCATCCGTCCGGCCAGCACCTTCGGGCCGAGCAGGGTCAGCGTCCGGCGGACCATCTCGATCCAGCGGTCCGGCAGGCCGTCCCGTCCGCGCTCGTAGAAGCGGGGCGTGACCCTCTCCTCCAGCAGGTCGTACAGCGCCGCGGCCTCTATGTCGTCCCGGCGGTCGGGGTCCGTGCCGGTGCCGTCGGCCGTGGGGATCGGCCAGCCGAAGTCGGGCTGGTACCACTCGTCCCACCAGCCGTCCAGGACGGACAGGTTGAGGCAGCCGTTGAGCGCCGCCTTCATGCCGGAGGTGCCGCACGCCTCCAGGGGCCGCAGCGGGTTGTTCAGCCAGATGTCGCAGCCGGGGTAGAGCTTCTTGGCCATCGCCATGCCGTAGTCCGGCAGGAAGACGATGCGGTGGCGCACCCGCGGGTCGTCCGCGAACCGCACCAGTTCCTGGACGAGCCGTTTGCCGCCGTCGTCCGCCGGGTGCGCCTTGCCGGCGACCACGATCTGCACGGGCCGCTCCGGGTGGAGCAGCAGGCTCATCAGCCGGTCGGGGTCCCGCAGCATCAGCGTCAGCCGCTTGTACGAGGGGACCCGGCGGGCGAAGCCGATGGTGAGGACGTCGGGGTCGAGGACCGAGTCGATCCAGCCGAGTTCGGCGGTCCCGGCGCCCCGCTGCCGCCACGAGGCGCGCAGCCGCTCGCGCACCTCCTGCACCAGTTGTTCGCGCAGCACCCGGCGCAGGTCCCAGACGTCCTGGTCGGGGATGTCGGCGACGGCGTCCCAGCGGTCGGAGCCGCCCACGGTGAGCGCGTCCTCCATGCGCCGGGCGCCGATCCGGTCGGCGCCGAGGCGGAACACCTCGGGGGCGACCCAGGTCGGGGCGTGCACCCCGTTGGTGACGGAGGTGATCGGGACCTCGTCGGGGTCGAAGCCCGGCCACAGCCCGGAGAACATCTCGCGGCTGACGTTGCCGTGCAGCAGGGACACGCCGTTGGCCCGCTGGCCCAGGCGCAGGCCCATCACGGCCATGTTGAACAGGTTGGCCTCGCCGCCGGGGTAGGTCTCCATGCCGAGCTGGAGGATGCGGGCGACGTCGAGGCCGGGCAGTTCGGCGTCGGGCCCGAAGTGGCGGGCGACCAGTTCGCGGTCGAACCGGTCGATGCCGGCCGGGACGGGGGTGTGCGTGGTGAACACCGTGCCCGCCCGGACGGCCTCCAGCGCCGCGTCGAAGTCGAGGTCCCGTGCGCACAGTTCGGCGATGCGCTCCAGGCCGAGGAAGCCGGCGTGGCCCTCGTTGGTGTGGAAGACCTCCGGCGCGGGGTGGCCGGTGAGCCGGCAGTACGTCCGCACGGCCCGCACCCCTCCTATGCCGAGGAGCATCTCCTGGAGCAGCCGGTGCTCGCTGCCGCCGCCGTAGAGCCGGTCGGTCACGCCGCGTTCGCCGAGGTCGTTCTCCTCGACGTCGGAGTCGAGCAGCAGCAGCGGGACCCGGCCGACCTGGGCCAGCCAGACGCGGGCGTGCAGCGACCGGCCGCCGGGGAGCGCCAGCCGGATCCGGGCGGGTGTGCCGTCGGCCTCCTTCAGCAGGGCGAGCGGCAGCTCGTTGGGGTCGAGCACCGGGTAGTGCTCCTGCTGCCAGCCGTCCCGGGACAGGCTCTGGCGGAAGTACCCGTGCCGGTACAGCAGGCCGACGCCGATCAGGGGGACGCCGAGGTCGCTCGCGGCCTTCAGGTGGTCGCCGGCGAGGATGCCGAGACCGCCGGAGTACTGGGGCAGGGCGGCCGTGATGCCGAACTCGGGCGAGAAGTAGGCGATGGCCGCGGGCAGTCCGGCGGGCTGCTGCTGGTACCAGCGCTCGCCGGTGACGTAGTCGTCGAGCTCGCGGGCGGCGGTGGCCAGCCGCTCCAGGAAGGACTCGTCCGCGGCCAGCTCCGCGAGCCGTGCGGGCGGGACGCTGCCCAGCAGGCGTACGGGGTCGTCGCCCGAGGCGGCCCAGCGCCCGGGGTCGACGGAGCGGAAGAGTTCGCGGGTCTGCGCGTGCCAGGACCAGCGCAGGTTGCGCGCCAGATCGCTGAGGGGCCGCAGGGGTTCGGGGAGGACAGGACGGACGGTGAACCGACGGATCGCCTTCACTTTCCACCTCGGGCAGCACGTGGCAGGGGACACACGGCGGTGTGGGTCCCGTGGGCCACCGACGGTATCGGTATGCGGGGCTTCGTCACCACCGTGCGTTTTGCGTAGCCCGGGCGCGTCGTACGGCGGATGCCCGTCCGAAAGTGGACGCAACCTTTACGCGTCCGGCCATGGCGGATATGGCCGGTTCCACCCCCGTAGGCGTCCTTGTGGCGCCTTCTCGCATCGGGAGAGGGTGACGGGTGGCGCGCCGGCCCACGCCGGGTGCACCGGGTGTTCCAGGGCCGCCGTGCGCCGAGTCGAGGAGGGGAAGCCAACACCATGGCACGGACGCGTACACGGCGTCTGCGCTGGGCGTCCGGCCTGACCGCGGTGACCTGTGTCGCCGCGCTCTCGGCCGTCACCGCGCCCGCGCACGCCGCACCGGAGGGGCGGATACGGGGTGCCGGGCTGCCCGGCGCCGTCGGCGGCAGCTACGTGGTGACACTCAGACAGGGGACGCCGGCCCTGTCGGCGGCCGGAAGGAGCCTCGCCGCGCGGTACGGGGTGGAAATCAGCCATACGTACGGCACGGTCCTCAACGGCTGGGCCATCCACGCCGACGCGAGACAGGCCAGGCGGCTCGCGGCCGACCCCCGGGTCGCCTCGGTCGCGCAGGACACCCGGGTGACGCTGGAGGACACGCAGAGGAATCCGCCGTCCTGGGGACTCGACCGCGTCGATCAGGCCAATCTCCCGCTGAACGACAGCTACCGGTGGCCGCGGTCCGCGGGGGCCGGTGTGACGGTGTACGTCATCGACACCGGCGTCCGCGTCTCGCACCGGGACTTCGGCGGCCGGGCGGCGTACGGCTGGGACTTCGTGGACGACGACCGGACCGCCGGCGACGGCAACGGCCACGGCACCCACGTCGCCGGCACGATCGCGGGCGCCCGGTACGGCGTCGCCAAGAAGGCGCAGGTCGTGTCGGTGCGCGTGCTGGACGACACGGGCGGCGGCAGCACCGCCGACGTCATCGCGGGCATCGACTGGGTGACCCGGAACGCGCGGAAGCCGGCCGTGGCGAACGTGAGTCTGGGTGGGCCCCGCAACAGCCAACTGGACGCCGCCGTACGCAACTCCGTGGCCTCCGGCGTCACCTACACGGTCGCGGCGGGCAACGCCGGGCAGCCCGCCGCGCTGTACTCCCCCGCCGGGGTGGCCCAGGCCATCACCGTGGGCGCCACCGACCGCACCGACCGGCGGGCGGGCTTCTCCAACCACGGCCCGGCCCTCGACCTGTTCGCCCCGGGCGTGTCGATCACCTCGGCGTCGCCCGCGAGCGACACCGCGAAGGCCACCTGGTCGGGCACGTCCATGGCGTCGCCGCACGTCGCGGGCGCCGCCGCGCTGTATCTGGCCGGACATCGCGGGGCGACACCCGCGCAGGTGTCCAAGGCGCTGGTGGCGCGGTCCGTGTCCGGCAGGATCTCCGGCCGCGGGGCCGGGTCGCCGGACGAACTCCTGCGGGTTCCGCGGCCGTAGCGGACGTGTCGACGCGGACCACGGGGACCGGTCCCGTTCGTCCGGAACGGGACCGGTCTTGTGCGTAGACATACGCGTGAGTAGTTAACAAAGTGCCGGATTGCACACCCGAATAGGGTGGGAAGGCTCCTCCGGTACGCCCCACCCGTGCGCTCCCGGGCGCACACCCCCACGGGGCGCATCCGACAGCGACACCGTCACACCGCAGGACCCACCTCCCCATTGCCATCCGCCCACCACCGATGACGCGGACAGGAGCGGTCATGCCCGCCAAGCACCACCAGTCGTCCTCACCCCCGACATCCCGCGCCGAGAACCCGACGTCCCGCGCCGAAGCCCCACCGGTCCGTGGCGCCGCCGCCGAGCCGGGACCACCGGCGCCGCGGCCTGTCCCGGCCGGGGCGGCGGACGGGATCGGGCGCATACCTGTCCTCGACGTCCGTCCGGTCGTGCAGCACGGGCGCAGGCCCGCCAAGGCGGTGACCGGCGAGTCCTTCATGGTCACCGCCACCGTGTTCCGGGAGGGCCATGACGCGGTCGCCGCCAACGTCGTGCTGACCGATCCGAAGGGCCGCCCGGGTCCGTGGACGCCGATGCGCGAACTCGCGCCGGGCACCGACCGCTGGGGCGCCACCGTGACACCGGACGCGCCCGGCCACTGGACCTACCGGGTGGAGGCGTGGAGCGATCCGGTCACCACCTGGCGGCACCACGCCCAGATCAAGATCCCGGCCGGCATCGACACCGACCTGGTGCTGGAGGAGGGCGCGCGCCTGCACGAACGCGCCGCCGCCGGGGTGCCCGAGGGCCCGGGACGGACAGTGGTCCTGCGGGCCGCCGAGGCGCTCCGGGACGAGAGCCGCCCGGCCGCCTGGCGGCTGTCGGCCGCGCTGACCCCCGAGGTCGACGACGTCCTGGCCCGGTATCCGTTGCGTGATCTGGTGACGGCGTCGGAGCCGCTGCCGTTGCTGGTGGAGCGCGAACGCGCCCTGTACGGGGCGTGGTACGAGTTCTT
>NZ_JBEYXR010000027.1:0-90876 GCF_040645135.1 Streptomyces sp. NPDC046859 | reverse complement strand
CCGGTTACATTCCGAACCCGGAAGCTAAGCCTTACAGCGCCGATGGTACTGCAGGGGGGACCCTGTGGGAGAGTAGGACGCCGCCGAACGATTTTGGGAAAGGGCTCACACCTTATGGTGTGGGCCCTTTCTGCATTTCCGGCTCCGTGTGGGTCAGGCCCTTTTCTGGTGACAGAATGGGCCCCTTCTTTTTTCGGCTACAGGCGGCCGGCTGTCTTGAGGGCCAAGTAGGCGTCGGCCAGCGCCGGGGCCAGGTCGTCCGGTGCCGCGTCCACGACGGTCACGCCGTGGCGGCGCAGTTGTTCCGCCGTACGGTGGCGTTCGGTCTGGGCCTGGGCCGCCGACGCGGCCTCGTAGACGGCGTCCGTGCGGCCGCGGGCTTTCGCCATGCCCGCGATGTGCGGGTCCGCCACGGAGGCGAGAAGGACCGTGTGGCGCCGTGTCAGTTGAGGAAGGACCGGGAGCAGGCCCTCCTCGATGGGGGCCGCGTCGAGTGCCGTGAGCAGGACGATCAGGGAGTGGCGGGGAGCCGTACGCAGGGCTGTGGACGTGAGTCCGCGAGCGTCGGTCTCGAGCAGTTCGGGTTCCATCGCGGCCATCGCGTCGACCAGGGAGGGGAGGACGTCTCGGGCCGTGCGGCCCTGCACGAGGGCGCGGACCCGGCGGTCGTAGGCGAGGAGGTCGACGCGGTCCCCGGCCCGGGAGGCCAGGGCGGCCAGTAGGAGGGCGGCGTCCATGGAGGCGTCGAGCCGTGGGGCGTCACCGACGCGGCCCGCCGACGTACGGCCGGTGTCCAGGACGAGAAGGATGTGGCGGTCGCGCTCGGGGCGCCAGGTGCGTACCGCTACCGCGGAGTGCCGGGCGGTGGCCCGCCAGTCGATGGAGCGGGTGTCGTCGCCGGGGACGTACTCGCGCAGGCTGTCGAACTCGGTGCCCTCGCCGCGGGTGATCAGGCTGGTGCGGCCGTCGAGTTCGCGGAGGCGGGCCAGCTTGGAGGGCAGGTGCTTGCGGCTCGTGAAGGGCGGCAGCACCCGGACGGTCCAGGGGACCTTGTGGGTGCCCTGGCGGGCGAACAGGCCCAGGGGGCCGTAGGAGCGGATCGTGACGCGGTCGGCCTGGCGGTCGCCTCGGCGGGTGGGGCGGAGGCGGGTGGTCAGGCGCCGGCGTTCCCCCGCCGGGATCTTCACCTGGTGGCGGGAGGACGTGACCTCGGTGCCGGGCTGCCAGCTGCTCGGTGGCCAGGCGTCGCGGAGGTGGGCGCGCAGCGGGCGGTTCGACGGGTTGGTGACCGTCAGGGTGACGTCGGCCGTGTCGCCCAGGCGTACGGAGGTGTCGCCCGAGCGGGTCAGGCGCAGGCGCCGTACGGGGGCCGCGAGGGCGAAGTCGCAGGCGCAGGCGGCTGCCAGGGGCGCGTTGACGGCGAGGATGCCCGTCCAGCTTGGATCCCAGATGCCGACAGGGAGGGAGCCTAGGGCCGCGAGGAGTGCGGCGCGTCCGGTGAAGGCCATCAGCGCGGGACGGGGACGTGGGCGAGGATCGCGTTGATGACGGAGTCGGCGGTCACGCCCTCCATCTCGGCCTCGGGGCGGAGCTGGACGCGGTGACGCAGGGTCGGCAGGGCCAGGGCCTTGACGTCGTCGGGGATGACGTAGTCGCGGCCGGTGAGCCAGGCCCACGCGCGGGCGGTCGCGAGGAGGGCGGTGGCGCCGCGCGGGGAGACGCCGAGGGCCAGGGAGGGCGATTCGCGGGTGGCGCGGCAGATGTCGACGACGTAGGCCGTGATCTCGGGGGAGATGGCGGTCTTGGCGACGGCCGCGCGGGCGGCTTCGAGGTCGGCGGGGCCCGCTACGGGGCGTACGCCGGCCGCGTGCAGGTCGCGCGGGTCGAAGCCCTCGGCGTGGCGGGTGAGGACGTCGATCTCTTCCTGGCGGGACGGCAGCGGGATCGTCAGCTTGAGGAGGAAACGGTCGAGCTGGGCTTCGGGGAGGGGATAGGTGCCCTCGTACTCGACGGGGTTCTGCGTCGCGGCGACGAGGAACGGCTCCGGGAGGGGGCGGGGGGTGCCGTCGACGGTCACCTGCCGCTCCTCCATGGCCTCCAGGAGGGAGGACTGGGTCTTGGGCGGGGTGCGGTTGATCTCGTCGGCGAGCAGGAGGTTGGTGAAGACCGGGCCGGGCTGGAAGGAGAACTCGGCGGTGCGGGTGTCGTAGACGAGGGAGCCCGTGACGTCGCTCGGCATGAGGTCCGGGGTGAACTGCACCCGCTTGGTGTCGAGTTCGAGGGCGGACGCGAGGGTGCGGACGAGCAGGGTCTTGGCGACCCCGGGGACGCCTTCGAGGAGGACGTGTCCGCGGCACAGGAGGGCGACCACGAGGCCGGTCACGGCGGGGTCCTGGCCGACCACGGCTTTGGCGATCTCGGCGCGCAGGGCCTCCAGGGAGGCTCGGGCGGCGCCCTGGTCCCCGGTCTTCCCGGCGTTGTCAGTGGTCGGGTCCATCATGGACGGCGTACCTCTCTTTCGAGGGCGTCGAGTTGATCGGCGAGGGAGACGAGTGCCGCGTCGTCGCCGGGCGGCGGGCCGAAGAGGAGAGCGTGCAGGGGCTGTCCGTCCCCGCCGTGGTGGTGGGCGGAGAGCGCGGGGAGCAGTGCCTCGGGCGCGTGCGCCTGGGTGAGGGGGACACCTACGAGGGGGGCGAGGCGGATGCGTGTGGTGGAGCGAAGAGCGGTGGCCGCGCGGTCGCGGGCGTTCGCCTTCCGGTAGAGGCGGGCCCGGCCTTCGACGGTCTCGGAGGCGCGGATCGCCACGGGGAGTTTCTCGGGGACCAGAGGGCCGAGCCGGCGTGCCCGCCACAGGGCGGCCACGGCCGCGGCGATGAAGAGCTGCAGTGTGCCCCAGAGCCAGCCCGAGGGGAGCAGGTCGAAGAAGCTGCGCCGGTCGTCCGTGCCGGCGGCCGAGGCGTCGGAGAGCGTGGGGAGGTACCAGACCAGATGGGGGCGGGAGCCGAGGAGTTGCAGGGCGAGCGAGGCGTTGCCCTGCTCGTCGAGGCGGTCGTTGAGGAGGATGTCGGGTGCGCCGATGACGACGGTGTCACCGGTGCCGTCGCTCTCCGGGATGCGCAGAAGGGTGGCGAGGCGGTTGCTGGGGTAGCACTCGTCGGCGGCGAGGTGGGTGGTGGTGTAGCGGATGCCGCCGAGCTCGGCGGTGCCGGCCCGGCGTGCGGCGGGCAGGGCGCAGTCGGGGGAGAGCGCCGAGTCGAGGCTGTTCGCCGGGTCCGCGGTGACGCCGGGGGCGAGCCGTTCGACCGACGGGCTGCCGGGCGCGACGAGGATCGTGCGGCCTCCGGCGCCGGCGGTCGCCGTGCGCAGTGCCCTCTGCTGCCGGTGGGTGAGCAGGTCGGGGGCGGCGACGAGGAGGGTGGTGTCGGTGTCGGCGGCGGCGCGGGCCGCGTCCAGGGTGGTGACGACGGTCGTGTCCACCCCGCGGGCGGCGAGGAGTTCGGCCACGGCTCTGCTGCCCTGGCGGTCGGCGGAGCGGGGGTCGAGGGTGCCGTGCCGGGCGTCGGAGCGGATCGTGGCGATCGCGACGGCCGCCGCCAGGAGGAGGACGACGGCGAGGGCGATGCCCCGCGTGCGGGTCCACACATGGCGGGCGGTGGGCGAGGCCGAGGTGGACGGGTGCGTGGCCTCGGTCGTCATCCGGCGGCTCCCTGGCGGTCCTGGGGGGCCGTGCCGGGGGCCTGGGCGGCGAGTTGCGGCTTGGTGGTCTCCAGGTCGCGGTCGAGGGCCGCGAGGTTCTCGTACGTCTGCCGGTTCGCGGCCCGTCCGCCGTATGTGACGTCGTCGAAGGCGCGGGCGGCGGCCCGCAACCGGTCGGTGTGGGCGGGCAGGGAGCGGCCGGCGTCGGCGGCGGCCTCGTCCGCGGTGCGGCCGGGGCGGACGTCGAGGAGCGCGCGTTCCTCCAAGGCGCGGACGATGGCGCGCATGCGTTCCTGGACGGCTCGGTTCCAGTGGCCCTGGGCGGCGTGGGCCTCGGCGGCGGAGCGGTGGTCGGCGGCGCTGCGGGGGCGGTCGTCGAACAGGGCGGCGGACGAGATCGGTTCGCGGCGCGGGGTGCCCAGGCGCCACCACAGGAGGCCGACTACGGCGAGGACGACGAGGATGACGACGACCAGGCCGAGTGGGCCGCCGGGGGTCACGGCCGAGGCGCTGTCGAACAGGTCCTCGACCCAGGCCCAGAAGGCGTCCAGCGCGCGCTGGAACCAGCTGGGGTCGTCCTCGTGGTACATGCTCTTGGACAGCTCGCGCCGGGCCGCCTCCCGCGCGGGGTCGCGCGGCGTCGTCAGCGGCGGCGTGTCGTCCGAGGCCGCCGCCGACGCGCGTACGGCGGCGTCACCGGCGCGCAGGAAGGCGCGTGCGGCCGCTCCTGGCAGCCCCGGTACCGCTGTGAGAACTCCCCCCGACGGACTCACCGATTCAGCTCCCCGGAGTGCCGGTGCCGGGGGCCTGGACGCCGGCCGCGCGGGCCAGTTCGAGGTCGAGTGCCTCGCGGCGGATGCGCTGGTCGATGTAGAGCAGCACGGTCACACCGGCCGTGATGGGCAGGGTGATCATGGAGCCGATCACCGAGCCCACACCGCTGACGATGAGGAAGGTCCAGCTGAAGTCGGTGGTCCCGTCGAGAATACTGGCGGCGCCCTCACCGCTGACCGCGCCGGCCAGGAACGTGAACGGGATGACGACGATCGCCGCGACGACGTTCGCGATGATCATGGCGAGAAGCTGGATGCCGAACACCCGCCACCAGGAGCCCTTGACCAGCTTCGCGGAGCGGCTCAGCGCCTTCCTGATGCCCTGCTTCTCCAGCATCAGCGCGGGGGAGGCGAGGGAGAACCGGAACCACAGCCACAGCGCGACGACGGACGCGCCGATCGCGCCCAGGGCGCCCAGGGCGATCCCCGCTTCACCGGAGCCCGAGGCGGCCAGGACGATGCCTGGGACGGCGCCCGCGAGGGCCACGCCCACGGTCATGAGGAGCAGCACGAACAGCAGGCCGAAGAGGCGCGGCACCTGCGGACGGGCGTCGCGCCACGCCTCGCCGGTGCTGACCGGCTTGCCGAGCACGGCGCGGCTGGTGACGGTCGTCAGCAGGGCGGTGGCGATCACGGTGCCGATCGCCGAGATCAAGAGGATCACGCTGGAGTTGAGCAGGGAGTCGCCCATGGCGCGGGTGAGCTCGTCGAGGGTGGCGCTCGGGTCGTTGAGGGCGTCGGTGCTGACGCGGTCGTCCAGGAGGAAGCGCTGGACGAGGATGACGAGGATCTCCGTCACGACGGCGACGGTGAGGGAGATGCCGAGGACCGTGCGCCAGTGGGTGCGCATGGTGGAGACGGCGCCATCGAGGATCTCCCCGACGCCCAGGGGGCGCAGGGGGATCACGCCGGGCTTGGCGGCCGGCGGAGGTCCGCCCCAGCCACCGCCCCAGCCGCCGTATCCGCCGGGAGGTCCGTAGCCCTGGGGGGCGCCTCCCCAGCCGCCGGGCGCGCCGGGGCCGGCCGGGGGCCTGGTGCCCCAGCCCGGGCCGGGCGGCGGGGGCGGCGCCTGGCCGGGGGCCTGGGTGCCCGTGGGGGCGGACCACTGGCCCGCCGGCGGCTGCTCCTTGGACCACTTCGGACCGGGGGCCTGCTCGTCCGCCGGTGGCTGCTGCGCGGTGTCGGCGCTGTCCGCGGGCTCGGCAGGACCGGACGCACTGGGCTCCTGCCCGTCGGACGGGGCGGATCCGGGCGAAGCCCAGCCCGGAGTGTCTTTCATCGTCGCTCCTTCACGGTGCGCGTCCGCGGTCGCGGCGGCAGTTCGGCGCCCATCGTGCCATGGGGGCATCGGGGAGGTACCCGCCGAGGTATGGCCTGCTTCCCTTCAATTGTCTGCCAAATGCGGGGCAGACTGACGGCATGGCTGATCAGTACGCGCATCGCGGCGAGGACGACAGGCCGACCGAGATACCGGCGATCCGGTGGGACGAGCCACCGGAGGGGCCGGTTCTGGTCCTGCTGGACCAGACGAAACTGCCCGCGGAGGAGGTCGAGCTGGTGTGCACGGACGCCTCCGTGCTGGTGGAGGCGATCCGGTCGCTGGCCGTGCGCGGGGCGCCGCTGCTCGGGATCGCCGGGGCGTACGGGGTCGCGCTCGCCGCCGCGCGCGGGTTCGACGTGGACGCCGCGGCCGACGAGCTGGCGGCTGTCCGTCCGACCGCGGTGAACCTCGCGCTCGGGGTGCGCAGGGCGCAGGACGCCTACCGTGCCGAGCTCGCCGCGAGCGGGGACACCGGGCGGGCGGCGTCGGCGGCGCTCGCGGCGGCGCGTGCGCTGCACGCGGAGGACGCCGAGGCGAGCGGCAGGATGGCGGAGCGGGGACTGGCCCTGCTGGACGAGCTGCTGCCCGCCGGCGGGCACCGCATCCTCACGCACTGCAACACCGGGGCGCTGGTGTCGGGTGGTGAGGGCACCGCGTTCGCGGTGGCGCTCGCGGCACACCGGGCGGGGCGGTTGAGGCGGCTGTGGGTGGACGAGACGCGGCCCCTGCTGCAGGGGGCGCGGCTGACGGCGTACGAGGCGGCGCGCACCGGCATGGCGTACACGCTGCTCGCGGACGACGCGGCGGGTTCGCTGTTCGCGGCCGGTGAGGTGGACGCGGTGCTGATCGGGGCGGACCGGATCGCGGCCGACGGTTCGGTGGCTAACAAGGTCGGTAGCTATCCGCTCGCGGTGCTGGCGCGCTACCACCATGTGCCGTTCATCGTGGTGGCGCCGCTGACGACGGTTGATCCGGCGACGCCGGACGGGGCGTCCATCGAGGTGGAGCAGCGTCCTGGCTTCGAGGTGACGGAGTTCGCCGTGCCACAGGCGCCCGGCGTGGGCGGTGGTCCGGGCAGTGGGATCCCGGTGGCGCCACTGGGGACACAGGCGTACAACCCGGCGTTCGACGTGACACCGCCCGAGCTGATCACGGCGATCGTGACGGAGGAGGGCACCGCGTCCCCTGTGACGGCCGAGGCGCTGGCCGAGCTGTGCGCGAGGGCGGGGTCGACAACGCGAACGACATGATCCGGTCATGACGGCAGGGTGGTTGGAGGGGGTCAAACCCCCTCCAACGGAAACGGCTCTCGCTCCTGGGGCCATGGACCGCCGGCCATGGGCGCCGCGCCTTCTGTCGGGCCGGTGCCCGAACCCTCCAGGGCACTGATGCCCAGGCAAAGGAGGGGCCGGATCCTTCAGCATGCGCTGCGCCATGCTCCCGGCGCATGCTGGATGAGCGGCGACGGACCTGGCTGAGGGCAAGGGTTCCGCGACACCGCCTGGGTGGAGCCGCGCATGAAGGTTCTGGTCACCTGGGGTGCCGCCGTGCCGGCGGACCTCGCGCCCGAGTATCCCCCCGAAGTCCGGGCTCGCCTCGAGCGTGACCACGAGGAGCGCGCGATGCCGGATCAGTTGAACATCGCACTTTCAGGACAGGCGCCCACAGCGCTTGCCGAGGACGTCTCTCTCGCGACTCCGCTGACGGCACCCCGCATCGCCGGTCGCGACGCCGCTTCGGCAGCTCTCCGTACGTACCAGCAGGCGCTCGGCGCGCCTGAAGCAACAGTCCGGCTCAAGGGGGACGAGCTGGAGGGGGTCGTGTACAGCGCGAGCCCCGGTGGACGAGAGACCGAGATCGTCGCGCTCGCCCGGCGCGACCCGGCGGGCCTGATCGCCACCGTCGACGTCTACGGTCGGCCGTGGCCATTCATGGCCGCTCTGCGTGACGTGATCGCGAAGACGAACCCCGCGCTGGCGGACCCGAGCCTCGGATCCGGACCGTACACCCCGGAGGGGCCGACACCGGTCTGGGTCGACCACCCGGCCGTCCCGCCGCTGGCGCAGGACGTCACCCTGTACTCCCCGATCCTGCGCGAAGAGCCGACGGGGAAGGCTGTCGTCGGGCCCGTCCTCGAAGCGGCGGCGCAAAGCTTCAGCGACCTCAAGGTACGTGCCGTCCTCGACATCGAGGGCCGGTCGGGATTCGCGGTGGTGATCGACGAGTACGTGGACGGCGGTCACGTTCAGCAACTGGTCGAAGCCTTCACGCTCAACGATGCGGGCGAGGTCGGGGGGATCCGCATCTTCACCCGCCCATGGCTCGTGACCGCCCACTTCCGGAACAGCATGCACGCCCTGCTGAAAGACACTCTCGGCCCCGAATTCTGGGAGGGGCCCGAGTCGGAAGATCCTTTCCCGGCACCCTGACATGAGGGCCGGCCCCCGCCGGTGACACCTGTGAGTGCTCTCTCGACCACCTGAGCTGACATCCCCGGGTGACGTCGACAGCGGCGGACGAGGGCAGACAGTGACGGTGCAGTACGACTAAGGTCACTGGCCGGTGACCTACCTCACCTGAGTCTTCGCCACCGTTATGAGAATGGGATGATGTCGTTTATGAAGGGACGAGTCCTTGTCGTCGACGACGACACCGCACTGGCCGAGATGCTCGGCATTGTGCTGCGTGGTGAAGGTTTTGAGCCGTCTTTCGTAGCCGACGGCGACAAGGCGCTGGCCGCATTTCGCGAGACCAAGCCCGATCTGGTGCTGCTCGATCTGATGCTGCCCGGCCGGGACGGCATCGAGGTGTGCCGCCTGATCCGTGCGGAGTCCGGCGTGCCGATCGTCATGCTGACGGCGAAGAGCGACACGGTCGACGTCGTCGTCGGCCTGGAGTCCGGCGCCGACGACTACATCGTGAAGCCGTTCAAGCCGAAGGAGCTCGTGGCCCGCATCCGGGCGCGGCTGCGGAGGTCGGAGGAGCCGGCACCGGAGCAGCTCTCCATCGGTGACCTGGTCATCGACGTGGCGGGGCACTCCGTGAAGCGGGAGGGGCAGTCCATCGCGCTGACGCCTCTGGAGTTCGACCTGCTGGTCGCGCTGGCCCGCAAGCCGTGGCAGGTGTTCACGCGCGAGGTGCTCCTCGAGCAGGTCTGGGGCTACCGGCACGCGGCCGACACCCGGCTCGTCAACGTCCACGTCCAGCGACTGCGTTCCAAGGTCGAGAAGGACCCCGAGCGCCCTGAGATCGTCGTGACCGTCCGCGGTGTCGGATACAAGGCAGGGCCGAGCTGACATGTCCCAGGACAGTGCCGCTACGGCCCCCGGTCCGACCGGGACCCGTCGGGAGCGGCCTGTCGGCCGGAACACGGCGGGTTCCCGCTGGGGGCGGTTTCTGGAAGGCGGGCTGCTGCAAGGAGGGGTTCAGGGCAGCCCGGTCCTCCGTCTGCTTCTGCGCTGGGTGCGCCGGCCGTTGCTGCCGGTCATGCGGCTGTGGCGGCGCAACATCCAGCTCAGGGTCGTCGTCTCGACCCTGGTGATGTCGCTGGGCGTCGTCCTGCTGCTGGGCTTCGTCGTCATCGGGCAGGTCCGCAACGGCCTGCTCGACGCGAAGGTGAAGGCGTCGCAGAGCCAGGCGACCGGCGGGTTCGCGGCGGCCAAGCAGCGGGCGGACGAGTCCGCGGCGGGTTCCGCCGACGACGGGGCCGCGGCGGACGAGCGGTCCCGGCAGAACGTCATCCAGTGGATGAGCGACACCGTCTCGTCGCTGTCCAGCGGCGGGCAGGGCGCCTTCGAGGTCGTGACGCTTCCCGCCTCCGCGGGCAGTGAGACCGGGGGGCGCGGCCGGCGTGCCTCCGGCGGGGTCGACCCGACCGCGAGCGTGCCCGAGGCGCTGCGGGAGCGGATCGACGGCGCCACCGGCGTCTTCCAGAGCTACACCCGGATCGTCTACCAGCCGAGCGCCCACAAGGAGTCCCAGCCGGGCCTGGTGATCGGCAAGCAGGTCAGCGACCCCAACGGGGACCTGTACCAGCTCTACTACCTCTTCCCGCTCACGCAGGAGGAGAAGTCGCTCAGCCTGGTCAAGGGGACGCTGGCGACCGCCGGACTCTTCGTCGTCGTCCTCCTCGGCGCCATCGCCTGGCTCGTGGTGCGCCAGGTCGTCACCCCCGTACGCATGGCGGCGGGGATCGCCGAGCGGCTGTCGGCCGGGCGGCTCCAGGAACGGATGAAGGTCACCGGCGAGGACGACATCGCCCGCCTGGGTGAGGCCTTCAACAAGATGGCGCAGAACCTCCAGATGAAGATCCAGCAGCTGGAGGACCTGTCGCGGATGCAGCGGCGGTTCGTCTCCGACGTGTCGCACGAGCTGCGCACGCCGCTGACGACCGTCCGGATGGCCGCCGACGTCATCCACGAGGCGCGTGAGGACTTCGATCCGGTCACCGCGCGGTCGGCGGAGCTGCTGGCGGACCAGCTGGACCGGTTCGAGTCGCTGCTCGCCGACCTGCTGGAGATCAGCCGCTTCGACGCCGGTGCCGCCGCGCTGGAGGCCGAGCCGATCGACCTGCGGGAGGTCGTGCGGCGCGTCGTCAGCGGCGCGGAGCCGCTCGCCGAGCGCAAGGGCACCCTGATACGGGTGGTCGGTGACCAGCAGCCCGTCGTCGCCGAGGCGGACGCCCGCCGGGTGGAGCGCGTGCTGCGCAACCTGGTGGTCAACGCCGTCGAGCACGGCGAGGGCCAGGACGTCGTGGTCAAGCTGGCGGCGGCCGGCGGAGCGGTCGCGGTCGCGGTGCGCGACTACGGCGTCGGACTCAAGCCCGGCGAGGCGACCCGCGTGTTCAGCCGTTTCTGGCGGGCCGACCCGGCCCGTGCGCGGACCACGGGCGGTACCGGTCTGGGCCTGTCCATCGCGCTGGAGGACGCGCGGCTGCACGGCGGCTGGCTCCAGGCGTGGGGGGAGCCGGGCGGCGGTTCGCAGTTCCGGCTGACACTGCCGCGCACGGCCGACGAGCCGCTGCGGGGCTCACCGATACCCCTGGAGCCGAAGGACTCGCGGCGCAACCGCGGTCTGGACGACGCCGGTCTGCCCTCCGGGGGCAAGTCCGCGACGGTACCGGCCCAGACCCAGGGCGAGCAGGGACCGCTGCGGCCGGTGCGCGACCCGATCGCGCCGCGGCAGAGCGCGGCCCCCAAGGCCGACCCGACGGCCCTGCCCGGCAGCGGGGCCCGGGTGGTGCCCCGGCCCATGTCGGGCACACGGCGGCTGGAGAACACCATCGGTGAGCAGCCCGGTGAGAAGGACGTGCCGGGCGAGGCGGCCGGGAAGGCCGCGGAGTCGGACAAGCAGGGGGAGACATCTCGTGGGCGCTGACCGCAAGCAGGCTGCCCGGCGGCAGGGACCGGGGCGCGCGGCGGCCTTCGCGGCCTGCGGCGCCGTCCTGCTGGCCGGATGCGCCTCGATGCCCGACAGCGGTGATCTGCGCGGGGTGGAGTCCACGCCGCGGCAGGACGCGCAGGTGCGGGTGTTCGCCGTGCCGCCGCACGAGGACGCGTCGTACTCCGAGATCGTCACAGGCTTCCTGGAGGCGCTGACCAGCGACGACCCGGACTACGAGATAGCCCGCAAGTACCTCACCCCGCAGGCGTCGGCCAAGTGGCACCCGCTGCGGTCCACGACCGTGCTCGCCGACGGCCCCGGCGCCCAGCCCGACCGGGTGAGCCGCGAGGAGAGGGACAGCCTGTCGTACACGCTGACCGGCACCCGCGTCGCCACGGTGGACGCGGAGCAGTCGTACGCGCCCGCCGACGGCGACTACCGCGAGACCATGCACCTCACCCGGGACAAGAGGACCCGTCAGTGGCGCATCGACGTGCCGCCGAGCGGGGTCGTCATGGGCCGGTCGGACTTCCAGCGCAACTACCTGTCGGTCGACCGCTACTACTTCGCCACGGGCGCCGGCGCCGGGACGTCCCCGCACACGGCGGCCGTCGCCGACCCCGTCTACGTGCGCCGGAACGTCGACCCGGTGACCGAGGCGGTGCGCTCCCTGCTCCGGGGGCCCACGCGCTGGCTCGACCCGGTGGTCCGGTCGAGCTTCCCGACCGGGACGGCGCTGCAGGACGCCTCGGAGTCGCTGACGCCGGACGACCAGAACAAACTGACGGTGCCGCTGAACGGCAGGGCGGCGCGGGCCGGCGTCGACAAGTGCCAGGAGATGGCCGCCCAGCTGCTGTTCACCCTCCAGAACCTCACGCCCACGATGGACGAGGTCGAACTGCGCGCGGGTGGCCGGCAGCTGTGCCACCTCGCCGCGGGGGACGCCGAGGAGATCGCCGTGCGGGGTTCGGTGAAGCGCGCCGACTATCTGTACTTCCTCAATGACAAGCACCGGCTGGTACGGCTGGCGGCGGCGACCGACGACACCGAGCCCATCCCGGTGCCGGGCGCCCTCGGGGAGGACGTCGAGCTGGGCTCGGCGGCCGTCTCGCGCGACGAGGACATGGCCGCCGGGGTCGGACTCGACGGCAGGAACCTGTACGTCGGGGCCCTGGTGTCGGACGGCCCGCTCGGGGAGCCCGAGCTGACCAGCGCGGGTCCGTCCGCCGGGAAGCGGCTGTCGGCGCCCAGCTGGGACGCGCAGGGCGACCTGTGGGTGGCCGACCGCGACCCCCGCGAACCGCGCCTTCTCCTGCTGAAGAAGGGCGTGGACGACCCGGTCGAGGTGAGGACCCCGCCGGGCCTGGAGGGCCGTGTCGAGTCGGTACGTGTGGCCGCCGACGGTGTACGCGTCGCCCTCATCGTGAAGACGGGCGGGAAGTCCTCCCTGCTCGTCGGGCGGATCGAGCGCGGCGAGGACGGCGGGGGCGGCGACGGCTCCGGTGTGTCGGTGCACGAACTGCGCTCCGCGACGCCCGAGCTGGAGGAGGTCACGGCCATGTCGTGGGCCGGGGACAGCCGGCTCGTCGTGGTCGGCCGCGAGAAGGACGGCGTGCAGACGATGCGGTACGTGCAGGTGGACGGCTCCACCCCGGAAGGGCCCTCTCCCGCGGCCCTCAGCGGCGTCAAGGAGATCACCGCGTCCGAGGACGCGCGGCTGCCGCTGGTCGGGTACTCGGAGGACGGAATCGTACGGCTGCCGTCCGGGGCGCAGTGGCAGAAGATCGTCACGGACGGGACGGCGCCGGTCTATCCGGGCTGAGCCGGGCGCGGCCGTTCGGTTTTCGGGCGGGGGCCGAAGCGTCGGGCCGGCCCCGGGTTTTGTGTTCGGGTCGGCGGCTTTCGCCCGGACGGATTGCGCACGGCCGCGTCCGGTTTTCGCGGGTGGGCCCCGGTTGTTTCCTCCGGCGCGCTCCGGGCCGTTGTTTTTCGGATTCGGTGTGGGGGTGAACGAAATTCAGCCCCGGTGGACGGGAAACCGGTTCCGGAAGTAGCCGTCGCTTTTCCACAGGCGGTTATCCACAGGGGTGGCGGGTCCGTGCCTCCGTCGGCACAGTGGAGGCCATGCGGGGGTGGTGGCGGGACCTCACCGATCTGGTGCTGCCGGCCGAGTGCGGGGGCTGTGGGAAGCCTCGTACGGTGCTCTGCCCGGAGTGCCGTGCCGTCCTGACCGGGACCGTACCGAGCCGGGTGCGACCGGTGCCGGAGCCGCGCGGGCTGCCCGTGGTGCACGCGGCGGCCCGGTACACGGACGAGGTGCGGGCCGTGCTGCTGGCCCACAAGGAACGCGGCGCGCTGGCCCTGGCGGCACCGCTCGGAGCGGCGCTGGCGCGGGCCGTGCGGGCGGGGCTTCGCGAGAGCCATGACGCCGACGCCCCCGGGGCGTCCGTCTCCGCCGGTGGGGACGACTCCGTGCTGCTCGTGCCCGTCCCGTCCGCGCGGGCGGCGGTGCGGGCCCGTGGACACGATCCCGCCCGGCGGATCGCGCTCGCCGCGGCGGGTGCGCTGCGGCGGACGGGGACGCCGGTGCGGGTGGCCGCCGTCCTGCGGCAGGCGCGCGGGGTCGCCGACCAGACGGGGCTCAGTTCCCGGCAGCGGCTGGTCAATCTCGCGGGTGCGCTCTCCGTCGTCCCCGGCGGCGGGCGGCTGCTCGCCGGGGCGGGACCGTGGTGCTCGTGGACGACCTGATGACGACAGGGGCGTCCCTGGCGGAGGCGGCGCGTGCCCTCCGGGAGGCGGTGGTGGCCGGGCCGGCCGGCGGCGACCTGGACATCCGCGCGGTCGGCGGCCGCTCCGGCCGAACGGAGGAGGGCTCGCGCGCGTATGGAGGAGGGAACGAGAGGGACGGGGAGTGTGGTGACGCGTCGACGGCTGTGTATCACGCGGGAAGTCGGGAAGGCAGAGGGGAAGAGGGTGCTGGATCGACGGAGGGTGCGGTGCGGCGAACACGTGTCATGCCGGGAATCGACGGCCGCGGACGGGCCGGTTCTGCGATCCGCGCGGCCGTGGTCGCCGCCGCCCCTGATTCCTTCGAAATAAATCGGAACTGACGGGGAAGTTGCATCGTTGCAGGTGACGAGAGGATCAATTCACCTGAACGGAGGTACACGGTAGTAGAGGGTGACGACATCCCTCCGGGCGAGATATGTTCGGTTGTGAGGGAAAGGCCCAGGCCATCCCCGCTGTAGCCGAATGCCGTGCTGTGGGTTTTCGAACCATCACCCTCGGCCATGGGGTGGAGATCTTGCCCATGGGGGAGGAGGAGGTGGAAGTCGCCGAGTCCGAGGTTCCGGGGCCTACCGGAGCCTGGTGCAAAAGGGAGATGCTCCGCCGTCGGAGCGGAGCGATCCGGGAACGGAGTTCTGCGTGGACATCGTCGTCAAGGGCCGCAAGACCGAGGTGCCCGAGCGGTTCCGCAAGCACGTGGCCGACAAGCTGAAGCTGGAGAAGATCCAGAGGCTCGATGCCAAGGTGATCAGCCTCGACGTCGAGGTGTCCAAGGAGCCCAACCCGCGACAGGCCGACCGCTGCGACCGGGTGGAGATCACCCTGCGTTCCCGCGGTCCGGTGATCCGGGCGGAGGCAGCGGCCAGCGACCCGTACGCGGCGCTCGACCTCGCGGCGGAGAAGCTGGACGCCCGGCTGCGCAAGCAGCACGACAAGCGGTTCTCACGCCGGGGCGCACGCCGGCTCACAGCGGCCGAGGTGCCCGACCACGTCCCCGGTGCCGCGACGCTGAACGGCAACGGGCAGACCTTCGAGACCGAAGAGCCGGACGCGATTCCCACCACGAAGATCGGCTCGCTGGAGGTGAAGGGCGAAGGCCCGCTCGTCGTGCGCGAGAAGACGCACGTAGCCTCCGCGATGACTCTCGACCAAGCCCTCTACGAGATGGAGCTGGTCGGGCATGACTTCTATCTCTTCGTCGACTCCGAGACGAAGGAACCGAGCGTCGTCTACCGACGCCACGCCTACGACTACGGCGTCATCCATCTGAGCACGGACCCGATGGTCACCGAGGTGCAAGCACCAGCGGCCGGTGGCACGCTGGGCGGCTGACCCACCCGGCCGACGGCTGAGCCGGTGCCCCTGGAGCGCGTGTGCGCCCCCAGGGGCACCGGTGTGCGACCACTTCGCGCCCCGCACGTCACCGCACTGTCGGCCAGGCATGGAATCATGACCGGACGGCCCAACCGATGGGCCACTGCCTTGGGTTGGCGATGGCATGCGACCAGCCACAGCCTCAGGGGGAGGAACCATGACGGACAGCTTCGGACCGCTGCGGGACGAGGATGCCGACGGTGATGTCGTCGGCATGGGCCCGGACACGGGCTCTCCGCGCAAGGAGCCGATCAGAGTCCTCGTCGTGGACGACCACGCCCTGTTCCGCCGTGGACTGGAGATCGTGCTCGCCGCCGAGGAGGACATCCAGGTGGTGGGGGAGGCGGGTGACGGCGCCGAGGCCGTCGACAAGGCCGCCGACCTGCTGCCCGACATCGTGCTGATGGACGTTCGCATGCCCCGGCGGGGCGGCATCGAGGCCTGCACCTCCATCAAGGAGGTGGCCCCCAGCGCGAAGATCATCATGCTCACGATCAGCGACGAGGAGGCCGACCTCTACGACGCCATCAAGGCGGGTGCGACCGGCTACCTCCTCAAGGAGATCTCCACGGACGAGGTCGCCACCGCCATTCGCGCGGTGGCCGACGGGCAGTCCCAGATCAGCCCGTCCATGGCGTCGAAGCTGCTCACCGAGTTCAAGTCGATGATCCAGCGGACGGACGAGCGCCGGCTCGTGCCCGCGCCGCGACTGACCGACCGGGAGCTGGAGGTCCTCAAGCTCGTCGCCACCGGGATGAACAACCGGGACATCGCCAAGGAGTTGTTCATCTCGGAGAACACCGTGAAGAACCACGTGCGCAACATCCTGGAGAAGCTGCAGCTGCACTCCCGGATGGAGGCCGTGGTGTACGCGATGCGCGAGAAGATCCTCGAGATCCGCTGACCCGGGCGGGCGGGGCCCTCCCGGGTCACGCCATCAGGCGTGCGAGCTCCCGGCCGAGCGGTTCGCGCAGCTCCGGGATGTCGACCCGCTCCACCCGCGCGTCCGTGCAGTCGACCCAGCTCGCCGCCTCGGCCAGCGCCTGCGCCACCGCCGGTACCGCCTTCGGGCCGGCCAGCGAGACCTGCTTCGCCACCAGGGTGCGGCCCTCCCGGGCCGGATCGACCCGGCCGACCAGACGGCCGCCGGCCAGGACCGGCATGGCGAAGTACCCGTGGACGCGCTTCTGCCGGGGGACGTACGCCTCCAGGCGGTGGGTGAAGCCGAAGATCCGCTCGGTGCGCGCACGCTCCCAGATCAGCGAGTCGAACGGCGACAGCAGCGTCGTACGGTGGCGGCCGCGCGGCGGAGTGCCGAGAGCCGCCGGATCGGCCCAGGCCGGCTTGGCCCAGCCCTGCACCGTGACCGGCACCAGCCCCGAGTCGGCGATCACGGCGTCGACCTGCTCGCCCTTGAGACGGTGGTAGTCGGCGATGTCCGCGCGCGTGCCCACTCCGAGCGCCTGACCGGCCAGACCGACGAGGCGGCGCAGGCACTCGGTGTCGTCCAGGTCGTCGTGCAGCAGGGACGCGGGGATGGCGCGCTCGGCGAGGTCGTACAGGCGCTTCCAGCCGCGGCGCTCGACGCACACCACCTCGCCGTACATCAGGGCGCGCTCGACGGCGACCTTCGCACCCGACCAGTCCCACCACTCGCTGGTGCGCTTGGCGCCGCCCAGCTCGGTCGCGGTCAGCGGGCCCTCCGCGCGCAGCTGCTTGATCACCTGGTCGTAGGCGCCCTCGGGGAGCTCGTGGTTCCAGTGCGGGCGGGCGCGGTAGGCGCGGCGGCGGAAGGCGAAGTGCGGCCACTCCTCCACGGGCAGGATGCACGCGGCGTGTGACCAGTATTCAAAGGCGTGGGTGTCGGTCCAGTAGGCCGCCTCGACCGCCTTGCGGCCGACCGCGCCCAGGCGGGCGTACGGGACGATCTCGTGACTGCGGGCCAGCACGGAGATGGTGTCGAGCTGGACCGCGCCGAGGTGCCGCAGGACGCCGCGGACGCCGCCCCGGCGGTCGGGCGCGCCGAGGAACCCCTGCGCGCGCAGGACGATGCGACGGGCCTCGTCGGCCGAGAGGTGGAGGGTGGGGCGCGGGGTCGTCATGGTGCGCACCTTAGGCCGTGGCACTGACACTCGGACGTGAGCTGGGACTTCGTCCATGACCGGCCCGGCGGGGGGCTACGACGGCGGCCGCCGCGCGGGCAGATAGGGGGCCGTGGACGGCAGGCCCAGGTCGGACGGGAGCAGGGAGCCCACCCAGCAGTCGCGGCGCACGCCCTGGTGGATCAGGGCCGAGCGCAGGGTGCCCTCGACGGTGAAACCGGCGCGCTCGGCCACCGCGCGCGAGGGCCCGTTGCCCGCCTCGGCGCGCCACTCGACGCGGTCCACGAGCAGGTCGGAGAAGGCCCAGCGGGACACGGCGAGCACGGCCTCGGTGACATAGCCGTGGCCGCGGTGCTCCTTGGTGCCCCAGTAGCCGATCTCGGCTGAACTCATGGACCGCATCGTGAGGCCGATCATGCCCACCAGGTCCCCCTCGCGGGGGAGGAACAGCCCCCAGGTGAACATCGAGCCGTTCCGCCAGCCGTCCGGGACCAGCTCGTGCGTGAAGCTGTGGGCGTGCTCGCGCAGATAAGGGGAGGGGATGGTGGTCCAGCGCTGGATGTCGGGGTCCTGGGCGGCCTCGTACACGGCATCGGTGTCGCCCGGGCCGACGGTGCGCATCAGGAGGCGGCCGGTGGTGAGCGTGACGGGTTCCATCGGGCGATTCTCCTCAAAGGGCCCCGCGACGCGCCATCCGATACGCGGCGCACGAGCGGGACACGGCCGCGGGGAGTGAGCGCGCGACCGCGTTCGGCACAATTCGCCGGCGAACGCGGCACCATCCGCCACCCCCGGCCGTTGTCCCTTTGACGGAGATTTGAAGCAGCGGAGGCCCGGCGCCACCGGCAGGCTCCCGGCGCGGCGGGGTCCTCGCATACGATGGCCGTTGCTCAGTCAAGTCAGAAGGAAAACCGACCGTCCCAGGCCCGACCGGCAAGGAGACCAACCCCCGTGTCCGTCCTCTCGAAGATCATGCGTGCAGGCGAAGGCAAGATCCTGCGCAAGCTGCACCGCATCGCGGACCAGGTCAACTCCATCGAAGAGGACTTCGTCGACCTCTCCGACGCCGAGCTGCGGGCCCTCACCGATGAGTACAAGCAGCGCTACGCCGACGGCGAGACCCTGGACGACCTGCTGCCCGAGGCCTTCGCCACCGTGCGCGAGGCGGCCAAGCGCGTCCTGGGCCAGCGTCACTACGACGTGCAGATGATGGGTGGCGCGGCGCTCCACCTCGGCTATGTGGCCGAGATGAAGACCGGTGAGGGCAAGACGCTCGTCGGCACGCTCCCCGCGTACCTGAACGCGCTGTCCGGCAAGGGCGTCCACCTCATCACGGTCAACGACTACCTGGCCGAGCGCGACTCCGAGATGATGGGCCGCGTCCACAAGTTCCTGGGCCTGAGCGTCGGCTGCATCCTCGCCAACATGACGCCGGCCCAGCGCCGCGAGCAGTACGCCTGCGACATCACGTACGGCACGAACAACGAGTTCGGCTTCGACTACCTCCGCGACAACATGGCGTGGTCGAAGGACGAGCTGGTGCAGCGCGGCCACAACTTCGCCATCGTGGACGAGGTCGACTCCATCCTCATCGACGAGGCCCGTACGCCGCTGATCATCTCCGGCCCGGCCGACCAGGCCACCAAGTGGTACGGCGACTTCGCCAAGCTGGTCACGCGCCTCAAGCGCGGCGAGGCCGGCCAGCCGCTCAAGGGCATCGAGGAGACCGGCGACTACGACGTCGACGAGAAGAAGCGCACCGTCGCCATCCACGAGTCCGGCGTCGCCAAGGTCGAGGACTGGCTGGGCATCGACAACCTCTACGAGTCCGTGAACACCCCTCTGGTGGGCTACCTGAACAACGCCATCAAGGCGAAGGAGCTCTTCAAGAAGGACAAGGACTACGTCATCATCGACGACGAGGTCATGATCGTCGACGAGCACAC
Source organism: Streptomyces sp. NPDC046859 (assembly GCF_040645135.1). NCBI lineage: Bacteria > Bacillati > Actinomycetota > Actinomycetes > Kitasatosporales > Streptomycetaceae > Streptomyces > Streptomyces sp. NPDC046859. The sequence goes on along the minus strand of NZ_JBEYXR010000027.1, from coordinate 71,435 downwards.
CGGACGTATCCTCGCCGGCCGCCGCTACAACGAGGGCATGCACCAGGCCATCGAGGCCAAGGAGGGCGTGCCGATCAAGGACGAGAACCAGACGCTCGCCACGATCACCCTCCAGAACTTCTTCCGCCTCTACAAGCGGCACGACCACAGCGGCAAGGAGATGCCGGGCCTGTCCGGCATGACCGGTACGGCGATGACCGAGGCCGCCGAGTTCCACCAGATCTACAAGCTCGGTGTGGTGCCCATCCCGACCAACCGGCCGATGGTCCGCAAGGACCAGTCCGACCTGATCTACCGCACCGAGATCGCGAAGTTCGAGGCGGTCGTCGACGACATCGTCGAGAAGCACGAGAAGGGTCAGCCGATCCTCGTCGGCACGACGTCGGTCGAGAAGTCCGAGTACCTGTCCCAGCAGCTCAGCAAGCGCGGTGTGCAGCACGAGGTGCTCAACGCCAAGCAGCACGACCGTGAGGCGATCATCGTCGCCCAGGCCGGGCGTAAGGGCGCGGTCACGGTGGCCACCAACATGGCCGGCCGCGGTACCGACATCAAGCTCGGCGGCAACCCCGAGGACCTCGCCGAGGCCGAGCTGCGCCAGCAGGGCCTCGACCCCGAGGAGCACATCGAGGAGTGGGCCCACTACCTGCCGGCCGCCCTGGAGCGGGCCGCGCAGGCGGTGAAGGCCGAGAAGGAAGAGGTCGAGAAGCTCGGCGGTCTGTACGTCCTCGGCACCGAGCGGCACGAGTCGCGCCGGATCGACAACCAGCTGCGTGGTCGTTCCGGCCGTCAGGGCGACCCGGGCGAGTCCCGCTTCTACCTCTCCCTCGGTGACGACCTCATGCGCCTGTTCAAGGCCCAGATGGTCGAGCGCGTGATGTCCATGGCGAACGTCCCGGACGACGTGCCGATCGAGAACAAGATGGTCACGCGCGCGATCGCCTCCGCGCAGTCGCAGGTCGAGACGCAGAACTTCGAAACCCGTAAGAACGTCCTGAAGTACGACGAGGTCCTCAACCGGCAGCGCGAGGTCATCTACGGCGAGCGCCGCCGCGTCCTGGAGGGCGAGGACCTGCACGAGCAGGTGCAGCACTTCATGGACGACACGATCGACGCCTACGTCGCCGCGGAGACCGCCGAGGGCTTCGCCGAGGAGTGGGACCTGGACCGGCTGTGGGGCGCCTTCAAGCAGCTCTACCCGGTGAAGGTCACCGTCGAGGAACTGGAGGAGGCGGCCGGCGACCGCGCCGGACTCACCGCGGACTTCATCGCCGAGTCCATCAAGGACGACATCCGCGAGCAGTATGCGGCCCGTGAGGCGCAGCTCGGCTCCGAGATCATGCGGGAGCTGGAGCGCCGGGTCGTGCTGTCGGTCCTGGACCGCAAGTGGCGCGAGCACCTCTACGAGATGGACTACCTCCAGGAGGGCATCGGCCTGCGCGCGATGGCGCAGAAGGACCCGCTGGTCGAGTACCAGCGCGAGGGCTTCGACATGTTCACCGCCATGATGGAGGGCATCAAGGAGGAGTCCGTCGGCTACCTGTTCAACCTGGAGGTCCAGGTCGAGCAGCAGGTCGAGGAGGTCCCGGTCGAGGACACCAAGCCGGTGGCCGACCTGGAGAAGCAGGACGCGGTGCCCGCGCAGGCGGGTGCGCGCCCCGAGATCCGCGCCAAGGGCCTGGAGGCGCCGCGCCGCCCGGACCGGCTGCACTACACCGCGCCCAAGGTGGACGGCGAGGGCGACATCGTCGAGGGCGACTTCGACAACGGCGACGAGCCGGTGCGGTCCGAGGCCGACGGCCTGACGCGCGCGGAGCGCCGCAAGCAGGCGCGCGGCGGACGCCGCCGCAAGAAGTAGCCGGGACGCGCGCGAGCGCGTCGACGGCCACAGGCCGCAAGGGCCGGGCCTCCTTCGGGGGCCCGGCCCTTCGCCGTGGGTGGCCGGGGTGGCCGAGGCGGCCCCGACGGTGGGCTACGGGGCGCCGGTGTGATGCCGGGCGCCGCTCAACGGGCTCGCGGCGCCCGGCCGCCCAGGCAGCCCCTGCCGGTCGCACAGGTGCACGTCGGCCGTCCGGATCCACGACTGTGCAGCGCCGGCACAGGTCGCCGGCCGCTCCGACCCGGAACGTCTGGCTGCGCTGCCGCCGCGCCGGGCCGGGGCCCCGGACGGGCCCGCTGCCGCCGCGCCCCTGCCGTTCAGTCGTCTTCCGTGCGAGGCCCGGGCGGGCGACCCAGTTCCACCGCTGTGCAGCGCCGGTGCAGTGGCCGCCTCGCTTCGGTCGGAACGTCACGGGGCCGAGGCTGGGGCCCCGGACGGGCCCGCTGCCGCCGTGCCCCTGCCGTTCAGTCGTCCTCCGTGCGAGGTCCGCGTGGGCCGTCCGGATCCACGGCCACGCAGCGCCGGCGCAGGTCGCCGGCCGCTGCGGCTGGAACGTCACGGGGCCGGGGCCGGGGCCCTGGACAGGCACGCGACCCCGCCCCTACCGTTCAGTCGTCCTCCGTGCGAGGTCCGCGTGGGCCGCCCAGTTCCACCGCTGTGCAGCGCCAGCGCAGGTCGCCACCCTGTTCCAGGCGGAACGCCATGGCGCGCAGCTGGTCTCCGGCGCCGATGCGGGCGAAGACCTCGACGGCGCCCAGGCGGGGCTCGAACCAGCCGATGTCCCGGACGACCGGACGGGTGCCCCGGGTGCGCAGCGGGCCGCGCTCGGCCAGCCGGGCGAGGTCGTCGTAGGCGCGGCCCGCGGTGTGGCGGAGCATCGAGTGGACGGGACGCTGGCCGCTCAGGACGAGGAGCAGCCGGTCGGCGAAGACGTCGGTGGGCCGGGGGCGGGGGAGCGGTCCGGATACCGGAGGAGTGGCTGTCCCCCTGCTCGGGGCGGCGGCGGAGGGGGCCGGGCGGCCGTCCGCGGGCCGGGTGCGGGACCGGGGCGGCGTGCTGCCGGGGGAGCCCGGAGGCCGGGCGCCGGGGGACGTCGTACGGGAGGAGCCGCCGCTCGGTGTGCGGGGCGGGGAGCCGGCGGGCCGGCGTGTGTCACGGCGGGCCGGAGGGCGGCCGGCAGGGCGGTGCTGGGCCCTGGTCATGACCTTGTTCATGGAGTCCCCGATCGGCGGGCCCGGCTCATACCGGGCGGTAACTTCGCGTTCGCTGATCTTGTACGGGGTCGCCCGGGGCGGCGGCAAGGAAGAGGGAGCCCGGGTCGGAGCGGGCGGAAGGTTCACCTATCAGGGTGACGGGCGGGCGCTCGGGCCCGTGCCGGCGGGGCGGCACCGGGTGAGTCGCCGGACACGGGTGGACGCGGGCGGAAGAGGTGACGGGGACTCGAAAGGGGACACCCCCACGTATCCTGAAGGCCGCCTCGGACGGCATGGAAGCGGCCCGTCCGGGGTCCTGCGGAGCCTCACGTGTACGAGCGAGTACGAGAAAGCGGTCAGTCATGCGCGTCTACGTCCCCCTGACCCTCCCCGGTCTCGCCGAGGCGTACAAGACGGGCGACCTGGGGGCCGAGCTCGTCGCGTACGCGGTCACCCCGGCGTTGCGCGAGTGGTATCTCTCCGACGACATCGAGGAGCTGGAGTACGCCGCGCTGAACCGGGCCGCCATGGCCTCGCTGCGGCTGCTCGCGGCGGACCCCGGCGCGCGGCGCCGCCGGGTCGTGGTCGCCGTCGACGTGCCCGACAAGGCGGCCGTCGCCGACCCGGACCGGGGGCTGGACCCGTCGGCGCTGGGCGAGGTGCGGGTCTCCGGGAGCGTACGGCTGGCCAAGGCCGCCGCGGTGCACGTGGACGCCGACGACGCCGAGGCGGACGTGGCGGCGGCCGCGGGGGCGCTGGAGGCGGCGGACGGCGGGGACGACGACGCCCAGTTCGTCGTGGACGGCGCGGAAGACCACGAACTGCTCTGGTACGCCACGCAGGAGATCCCGAACCTGGTGGACCTGCCGGACTGAACCGGTCGCGCGGGTCCTCTCGGGGTGCCGGCCGGACGACCTGGCCCTGTCTTGATTGTCGGTGCGGCCGGGTACGGTTTTCGACATGGGGAAGCAGTCAGGGGCGCACATCGTCTGGGACTGGAACGGGACGCTGTTCCATGACAACGACGCGATCATCCGGGCCACTAACGCGGCCTTCGGGGAGCTGGGGCTCGCCCCCATCACGATCGAGCAGTACCGGGCGCTGTACTGCGTACCGGTGCCGAAGTTCTACGAGCGGCTGCTCGGACGGCTGCCGACGGACGCCGAGTGGGAGGTCATGGACGTGACCTTCCACCGCCACTACGCCGAGCACCGGGTTGCGTGCGGCCTCACCGAGGGCGTGGTGGAGCTGCTGTCGGGCTGGCGGTCGGCGGGGCGCAGCCAGTCGATCCTCAGCATGTACGTGCACGACGAGCTGGTGCCGCTGGTGCGGCGATTCGGCATCGAGGGGCACTTCCTGCGCGTCGACGGCCGGGTCGGGCCGTCCGGGGGGAGCAAGGCCGACCACATGGCGCGGCACATCGAGGCGCTGGCGGGCGTGGACCCGACGCGCACGGTGGTGATCGGGGACGCCGCCGACGACGCGGTGGCCGCGCTGCACGTGGGGGCGCGGGCCGTGCTCTACACCGGCGGCTCGCACAGCCGGGCGAGCCTGGAGACGGTGGGCGTGCCGGTCGTGGACACGCTCGCGGAAGCCGTCGTGGAGGCGGAGCGGCTGGCCGCCTGAGGCGGGCCCGGTGCCGGCCCCGCCCCGGATCGGTGGCCGGCCTCAGCTCACCGGCGCCTTCGCCCGCAGCACCGTCAGGAACTCGCGCATCCACGCGGAGTGGTCCGGCCAGGCGCGGGACGAGACCAGCGTGCCGTCGACGACCGCCTCGGTGTCCTGGAAGGTGGCGCCCGCGGCCTGCATGTCCAGCTCCAGGGCCGGATAGGCCGTCACACGGCGACCGCGCAGGGTGTCGACCGCGGCGGTGATCAGGGGGCCGTGGCAGATCTGCGCGACCGGCTTGTCGGAGTCGAAGAACGACTTGAGGATCTTGCGCAGCTCCGGATCGTTGCGCAGGTACTCGGGGGCCCTGCCGCCCGGGATCACGACGGCCGCGTACGCGCCGGGGTCGACCTCGGAGAAGGCGAGGTCGGCCGGCCAGGTGTAGCCGGGCTTCTCGGTGTACGTGTCGAAGCCGGGTTCGAAGTCGTGCACGACGAACTGCAGCTTCTTGCGGGTGGGCGCCGCGATGTGGACCTCGTAGCCCTCCTCGCGCAGGCGCTGGTAGGGGTAGAGGACCTCCAGCGACTCCGCGGCGTCGCCGGTGACGATGAGGATCTTCGCAGTCATGGCGGGTGGGCTCCTCTCCTTGCCCGGCCGGCGGCTCCGTCGGCCGGCCTGGGGGCAACGTGCCGCCGCGCGCGAAACGTGGCAAGACCCTGCGGCGGGGAGACGACCGCTGTTTTCGGACGCACGGCTCCTCCGGACGGCCGGTTGCCGGGTGCCGTCCCTGCGGCTGCGGTGCCGCCGCGCCTGCTCACCAGGCTGCCCCCGGGGGCCCCGCCCCGCCAGTTACGCCTCGCCCGCCCCGATCGCCCCTGTGCAGAACGTCAAAGTTGGCCCCCCGGTTTTGTACACATACGGCTCATGACGGGCCCCCCGTGCGGAGCGATAGCCTGGGTGGCGTGATCAGCGCGATAGCTCGCGGGGGCGACGATGCCCCTGCCCCGCGCCCGGCGACCGCGGAGGACATCCGTGACCGGGCGCCGCTCGCTGGTCTTCGCGGGCGGGAGGGGGGCGTACGGGCCCCCGGGACGCGATCGGTCTCCCGGGCCCGGGTGCCGCAGAGAGCGGCGTCACACCCCTTGGGCAGCTCAAGAATGGCTCATATACCCCCGCTCATCTCACCTCTCGGCATAGCGTCGAAGCAGACCGGACACCCCGCGTCGCGGCGTTACACCGGAGGGGAAGAAACCGTACTTCCTTCAACGTCACGCAACGGCGCGCGACAGGAGCCAGAGGACAATGCAGACCAAGCTGGACGAAGCCAAGGCCGAGCTGCTCGAACGGGCCGCCCGGGTTGCTGAGAACAGCCCGGTCGGGGGGCACCTACCGACCGGGACCAAGAGCGAGGGCGGTTCCGGCACCCTGGACCACGACACGGTGCTCTCGTTCCTCCAGCGCTACTACCTGCACACCGCCCCGGAGGACCTGACCGACCGCGACCCGGTCGACGTCTTCGGAGCCGCCTTCTCGCACTACCGGCTGGCCGAGAACCGCCCGCAGGGCACGGCCAACGTCCGGGTCCACACGCCGACGGTCGAGGAGAACGGCTGGACCTGCAGCCACTCGGTCGTCGAGGTGGTCACCGACGACATGCCGTTCCTGGTGGACTCCGTCACCAACGAGCTGACCCGGCAGGGGCGGGGGATCCATGTGGTCATCCACCCCCAGGTCGTCGTCCGCCGCGACCTGACCGGCAAGCTCATCGAGGTGCTGCCCGCGGCGCCGGCCGGGGACCTCCCGCACGACACGCACATCGAGTCCTGGATCCACGTCGAGATCGACCGCGAGACCGACCGCGGGGACCTCAAGCAGATCACCGCCGACCTGATGCGCGTCCTGTCCGACGTCCGCGAGGCCGTCGAGGACTGGAGCAAGATGCGGGACGCGGCCCTGCGCATGGCCGACGAACTGCCCGGTGAGCCCCACTCCGACCTGCGCGAGCAGGAGTTCGAGGAGGCCCGCGAGCTGCTGCGCTGGCTGGCCGACGACCACTTCACCTTCCTCGGCTACCGCGAGTACGAGCTGCGCGAGGACGACTCGCTGGCCGCCGTGCCGGGCACCGGCCTGGGCATACTGCGCTCGGACCCGCACCACTCCGAGAGCGACGCCCACCCCGTCAGCCCGTCCTTCGAGCGGCTGCCCGCCGACGCCCGCGCCAAGGCCCGCGAGCACAAGCTGCTCATCCTCACCAAGGCCAACAGCCGGGCCACCGTGCACCGGCCGTCGTACCTCGACTACGTCGGCGTGAAGAAGTTCGACGAGAACGGCGAGGTCGTCGGCGAGCGCCGCTTCCTGGGCCTGTTCTCCTCGGCCGCCTACACCGAGTCCGTGCGCCGCGTCCCCGTGATCCGCCGCAAGGTCGACGAGGTGCTCAGCGGCGCCGGCTTCTCCCCGCACAGCCATGACGGGCGCGACCTGCTCCAGATCCTGGAGACCTACCCGCGCGACGAGCTGTTCCAGACCCCCGTCGACGAGCTGCGGTCCATCGCCACCTCGGTCCTCTACCTCCAGGAGCGCCGCCGGCTGCGGCTGTACCTGCGCCAGGACGAGTACGGCCGCTACTACTCGGCCCTCGTCTACCTCCCCCGCGACCGCTACACCACCGGCGTGCGCCTGCGGATCATCGACATCCTGAAGGAGGAGCTCGGCGGCACCAGCGTCGACTTCACCGCCTGGAACACCGAGTCGATCCTCTCCCGGCTGCACTTCGTGGTCCGCGTCCCGCAGGGCACCGAGCTGCCGCAGCTGTCCGACGCCGACAAGGAGCGCATCGAGGCCCGCCTGGTGGACGCCGCGCGGTCCTGGGCCGACGGCTTCGCCGACGCGCTCAACGCCGAACTCGGCGAGGAGCACGCCGCCGAGCTGTCGCGCCGCTACGGCAACGCCTTCCCCGAGGGCTACAAGGCCGACCACGGGCCGCGCTCCGCGGTCTCCGACCTCGTCCACATCGAACAGCTCACCGAGGAGAAGGACTTCTCGCTCAGCCTGTACGAGCCGGTCGGCGCCGCCCCCGAGGAGCGCCGCTTCAAGATCTACCGCAAGGGCGCGGCCGTCTCGCTGTCGGCCGTCCTGCCGGTGCTCAGCCGGCTCGGCGTCGAGGTCGTCGACGAGCGGCCCTACGAGCTGCGCTGCTCCGACCGCAGCGTCGCCTGGATCTACGACTTCGGCCTGCGCATGCCGAGCCAGGCCGCCGCCACCGACTACGTGGGCGACGACGCGCGCGAGCGGTTCTCCGAGGCGTTCGCGGCCACCTGGACCGGCAAGGCCGAGAACGACGGCTTCAACGCCCTCGTGCTGAGCGCCGGGCTGACCTGGCGGCAGGCGATGGTGCTGCGGGCGTACGCCAAGTACCTGCGGCAGGCCGGGTCGACCTTCTCGCAGGACTACATGGAGGACACCCTCCGCCACAACGTCCACACCACCCGGCTCCTCGTCTCCCTGTTCGAGGCGCGGCTGTCGCCGGACCGCCAGCGCGCGGGCCTGGAGATCGTGGACGCGCTGCTCGAGGAGCTCGACGCGGCCCTGGACCAGGTGGCGAGCCTGGACGAGGACCGGATCCTGCGGTCCTTCCTCACCGTCATCAAGGCGACGCTGCGCACCAACTTCTTCCAGGAGGCGGCCGACGGAGGGCCCCACGACTACGTCTCCATGAAGTTCGACCCGCAGGCCATCCCGGACCTCCCGGCGCCGCGCCCGGCGTACGAGATCTGGGTGTACTCGCCGCGCGTCGAGGGCGTGCACCTGCGCTTCGGCAAGGTCGCGCGCGGCGGTCTGCGCTGGTCCGACCGCCGTGAGGACTTCCGCACGGAGATCCTCGGCCTGGTCAAGGCGCAGATGGTGAAGAACACCGTGATCGTGCCGGTCGGCGCCAAGGGCGGCTTCGTCGCCAAACAGCTGCCCGACCCGGCCGTGGACCGGGACGCCTGGATGGCGGAGGGCATCGCCAGCTACCGGACGTTCATCTCGGCGCTACTCGACATCACCGACAACATGGTGGCGGGCGAGGTCGTGCCCCCGGCCGACGTCGTCCGGCACGACGGGGACGACACCTACCTCGTCGTCGCCGCCGACAAGGGCACCGCGAAGTTCTCCGACATCGCCAACGAGGTCGCCGAGTCCTACAACTTCTGGCTCGGGGACGCCTTCGCCTCCGGCGGCTCGGCCGGCTACGACCACAAGGGCATGGGCATCACCGCCCGCGGCGCCTGGGAGTCGGTCAAGCGGCACTTCCGCGAGCTCGGCGTCGACACGCAGAGCGAGGACTTCACGGTCGTCGGCATCGGCGACATGTCCGGTGACGTGTTCGGCAACGGCATGCTGCTCAGCGAGCACATCCGGCTGGTCGCCGCCTTCGACCACCGGCACATCTTCATCGACCCGAACCCGGACGCGGCGACCTCCTACGCCGAGCGCCGGCGCCTGTTCGAGCTGCCGCGCTCCAGCTGGGAGGACTACGACACCTCGCTGCTGTCGGCCGGTGGCGGCGTCTTCCCGCGCAGCGCCAAGGCCATCAGCGTCAACGCGCACATCCGTGAGGCCCTGGGCATCGAGGGCAAGGTCTCCAAGATGACCCCGGCCGAGCTGATGAAGGCCATCCTGCAGGCCCCGGTGGACCTGCTGTGGAACGGCGGCATCGGCACGTACGTCAAGGCCAGCACCGAGTCGAACGCCGACGTCGGCGACAAGGCCAACGACGCCATCCGCGTCGACGGCGCCGACCTGCGCGTCAAGGTCGTCGGCGAGGGCGGCAACCTGGGCCTGACCCAGCTCGGCCGGATCGAGTTCGCCCGCCAGGGCGGCCGGATCAACACCGACGCCATCGACAACAGCGCGGGTGTGGACACCTCCGACCACGAGGTGAACATCAAGATCCTGCTGAACGGCCTGGTCGCGGACGGCGACATGACGGTCAAGCAGCGCAACAAGCTGCTCGCCGAGATGACCGACGAGGTCGGCCACCTGGTCCTGCGCAACAACTACGCGCAGAACACGGCGATCGCCAACGCCCTCGCCCAGTCCAGCGCCATGCTCCACGCCCAGCAGCGCTTCATGAAGCACCTGGTCAGGGAGGGGCACCTGGACCGTGCGCTGGAGTTCCTGCCCACGGACCGGCAGATCCGCGAGCGCCTGAACTCCGACCACGGCCTGACCGGCCCGGAGACGGCCGTGCTGATGGCGTACACGAAGATCACGGTCGCCGACGAGCTGCTGCACACCTCGCTGCCGGACGACCCGTACCTGAGCACGCTGCTGCACGCCTACTTCCCGACGGCGCTGCGCGAGCGGTTCCCCGAGCACCTCGTCAGCCACCCGCTGCGGCGTGAGATCACCACGACCGTGCTGGTCAACGACACGGTCAACACGGGCGGTACGACGTATCTGCACCGGCTGCGCGAGGAGACCGGGGCCTCGCTGGAGGAGATCGTCCGGGCGCAGACCGTGGCCCGCGCGATCTTCCGCTCGGCGGAGGTGTGGGACGCGGTCGAGGCGCTCGACAACAAGGTCGAGGCCGCCGTCCAGACCCGTATCCGGCTGCACTCGCGGCGCCTGGTCGAGCGCGGCACGCGCTGGCTGCTGAACAACCGGCCGCAGCCGCTCGCGCTCGCCGACACCATCGACTTCTTCGCCGACCGGGTGGAGCAGGTGTGGTCGCAGCTGCCGAAGCTGCTGCGCGGCGCGGACCTGGACTGGTACCAGCAGATCCACGACGAGCTGACCGACGCCGGGGTGCCCGTCGAGGTGGCCCAGCGGGTCGCCGGGTTCTCCTCGGCGTTCCCGACGCTCGACATCGTCTCGGTGGCCGACCGCATGGGCAAGGACCCGATGGACGTCGCCGAGGTCTACTACGACCTCGGGGACCGGTTGCACATCAGCCAGCTCATGGACCGGATCATCGAACTGCCGCGGTCCGACCGCTGGCAGTCCATGGCCCGCGCCTCCATCCGCGAGGACCTGTACGCCGCCCACGCGGCACTCACCTCGGACGTCCTGGCGGTCGGCGACGGCGCCGCGACGCCCGAGCAGCGCTTCGAGGCGTGGGAGCGCAAGAACGCCGCGATCCTGAGCCGGGCGCGCACCACGCTGGAGGAGATCCGCAGCTCGGACGCGTTCGACCTGGCCAACCTCTCGGTGGCGATGCGCACCATGCGCACGCTGCTGCGGTCGCACACCTGAGCCGCCCGGCCGCCTGAGGCGGACGCGCGGCGGAGCGCCCCGGACCCACCCGGTCCGGGGCGCTCCCGCGTAACGGACAGAACGGGAATTACAGTGCCGGTGTGAGCACGATCCGGGCCACTCCGCCGAAGACGGCGGTCGTCGCGGGGGCCGCCGGCGCGCTGGTCCTCGTCCTGCTGCTCCTGGTGATCGTCCGGCTGCCGTGGGCCGGGGACCTCGGCATACACGCGGCGACCGTCGAACGGCTGCGGCACAGCCTGGCCGACCCCGGCAATCCCCTGGTCGACGCGGACACGCCCAGCCCCTACTACTCGCCGTGGATGCTGGTCCTCGGCTGCGTGGCGCGGGCGACCGGGCTGTCGGTCTTCGTGGTGCTGCGGCTCGGCGCCCTGGCGGGACTGGCGTTGCTGGTCACCGGCGTTCGGCGGTACGTGCGGACGCTGAGCGCCGACCGGGCGGCCCCCGCGCTCGCCCTGCTGTGCCTGGTGTTCCTGTGGGGGACGACCCTGTTCGCGTGGAGCGGTTTCCTGGGGCTGAACTCGCTGGCGCTGACGGTGTCGTACCCGAGTCTGTTCGCGCTCGGGGCGGCCTTCCACCTGTGGGCGTGGCTGGCACGGGCGGTACGGACGGAGGCCGGCTGGGGGGTGTGGCTCGGGCTCGGCCTGCTGTGGGCGGTGATCCTGCTCTGCCACCAGTTCTCCGGGGTCGTCGCCTCGCTCGGCGCGCTGGCCACGGTGGTCGCCGGGCGGCCGGGACGCGTGGTGGGGACACGGCTCGCGGGCGCCCTCGCCGTCGGCGCCGCGGTCCTGTGGGCGTGGCCGTACTACGACTTCTTCGCGCTGTTCGGGGCGGGGGCCGACCTGGAGTCGGTGCACCGGGGCCTGTACCGGGACCTGCCCGGGCGGTACTGGCTGGTGCTGCTCGGCGTGGCGGCGCTCGTGCCGAGATGGCGGCGGGACCGGCTCGATCCGCTGGTGCTGTTCCTCGGGCTGGGCGTGCTGGTCGTCGCGGCCGGCTGGCTGAGCGGGCACTACTCGTGGGGGCGGGCGCTGCCCGCCGTGCTGATCCCGGCACAGCTCGCCGCCGCGCTCGCGGTGGCCGGCGCACGGCCCGGCCGGTGGCGCACGGCCTGGGCGGCGGCACTATCGGCGGCGCTGCTGGCCGGGGCGTGGACGCAGATCGGCACCGTGGGCTACGTCGTGCCGCGCACCGCCCTGCCGCAGGCGGTCGCCGAGAAGTACCGGGAGCCGTGGACGGGGTACCACTGGCTGACCCCGTGGGTCCGGTACGGGGACGTCGTCATGGCCCGCACCCTGCCCGCGCGGCAGATCCCGGCGTACGGCCCGTACACCGTGGCGCCCGGCTACCCCGACTTCTTCCTGCCGGACGAGGACCGGCGGGCGGCGGCCGTGCGGACGTACTTCGCGCCGGGCACCCCACGGGAGGTGCGGCGCGCGATCGTGCGCGCGTACGGGGTGCGCTGGGTGGTGGACCGGGGGACCCCCGCGGTCGAGGGGCTGCGCAGGGTGGCCCGGGGCCCGGACGGGCAGGTGCTGTACGAGGTGCTGACACCCCCGGCAGGCTGAGCGCCCTACCGCAGCACGGTCCGCACCAGCCGGGCCGCCCTGCGCACCCTCGGCCGGTCGAGGCGCCGTACCAGCGGGCGCACCAGCCGGGCCGTCACGCCGACCGGCTGCCAGCGGATCTGCAGTCGCCCCGGGCCGCGGTTCTCCGGTTCGATCGTCACCCGGTGCGGGGCCGTGCCGGAGTGGTGGTCGATGCGCGTGGTGAGGACGGGGAAGGACAGGGGAGCCAGCAGGACGGCGGTGTGGGCGAGGCCCTGGTGCTCGACGCGGAGCAGGGGATGGCGGACGCCCGCGAAGCCGTGGTGGGGGACCGGCGCCGACGCCAGGTCCATGTGGACCCGGCCCTCGAAGACGCCGGGGCGCACCGGGGTGAGCCGGAAGGGCACCTTCAGGCGGCGCCGGCCCGGCGCGACGACGAGGCTCGCCCGTACCGGGCCCACGGGCAGGCGCAGCCCCGGGTCGTAGGTGCGCACGGCGAGGTCGACCGAGGCGCCGGGCCCCCGGGTGAGCTCGGTGATCTCGTGCCGGAACAGGGCGCTGCGGAAAGGGCGTGTGTCCAGCTCCAGGTCGGTGACGTCCAGCTCCCGGCGGGCCCTCCCGTCCGTGGGGACGGTGTCCCCCCAGTAGACGCGCCCGTCGGCGTCCGGAGTGACCTTCCGCGGGGCCACCCCGTGGCCGAGGCCGCGCGCGGCCAGCCGGGCCTCGGGCAGGCGGCGCTCGCGGACCAGCTGGAGCACCACGCGCTCCGGCCGGGGCAGCCGGGCGTAGGCCGCCGGGGAGAGGGTGTCGAGGTAGGGGGTCATGAGGTCGGCGAACGAGGCCAGCCAGCGGTCGTCGCGGTAGGGCAGGTCGCCCGCGTACATCCGGAAGTCGTGCTTGAGGAACTTGTAGTCCTTGTCCTCGCGCAGGCCGGCGTGCCCGCTGTCGGTGAGGAAGCCGTCGATGAGCCGCTGGACGGCGACCCGGTCGCGGACGTTCTCGAGCCGGTCGCGCTGGTTGGAGATGGAGGCGGTGTCCGCGGCCGCGAAGGGCGCGATGTGCCAGCGGTACACCGGCTCCGGGATGATCGTGAACTCCTTGGCGAGGCAGTACGCCTGCGTGGTGAACAGCTGGTCCTCGTAGTGGATGCCCTCGGGGAACCGCAGGTCGTGCCGGTCCAGGAAGGCCCGCGCGTACATCTTGCTCGTCGACAGGTGCTCGAAGAGCAGCCGGGGTTCGGACTCGATCCCGAGGACCGTGCGCCGCTCGGCGACCAGGTGCGGCATCCACCGCGTCCGGCGGCCGCCGTCCTCGCGGACCCGGACGACCGCGCCCATGGCGAAGTCGATCTCCCGTTCCCGGTGGGCCGCGAGCAGCAGCCCGACCGCGTCCTCGGTCAGTTCGTCGTCGCTGTCGAGGAACATCACGTACGGGGCCGTCGCGACGTCCAGGGCGCGGTTGCGCGGGGCACTGCACCCGCCGCTGTTCTCGGGCAGCCGCAGATGCCGGACCCGGGGGTCCCGGGCCGCGAACTCCCGGGCGACGAACGGCGTCCCGTCGGTCGAGTGGTCGTCGCTGATGATGATCTCGATGTCGCCGTGGGTCTGCCGGAGCACCGACTCCACGGCCCGGGGGAGACGGTCGGCGTCGTTGTAGACGATGATCGTCACCGTGACGTCCGGAGTCATACGGCCTCCCGGGGGCTCGGCGCGGGCGTGCGGTCCTCCAGCGGGACCACCGGCGGCAGGGCGTCCTCGCTCTCGCCGAGGAAGACCCGGCGCACGACCCGTTCGGCGGCGTGCCCGTCGTCGTACTCGCAGAAGCGGCGGCGGAACGCGGCCCGTGCCTTCGCGGCGCCCTCGTCCTGCCAGGCCCCGGTGGTGAGGATCTCGGTCAGCTCCCCCTGGGTGCGGGCCACCTGGCCCGGCGGCTCGGCCATCAGGTCGAAGTAGACCCCGCGGGTGGAGCGGTAGGTCTCCCAGTCGTCGGCGTACACGACGATCGGGCGGTCCAGGTTGGCGTAGTCGAACATGATCGACGAGTAGTCCGTGACCAGGGCGTCCGAGGCCAGCGCCAGGTCCTCGACCGGGTCGTAGGAGGAGACGTCGATGATCCGCCCGGTGCGGCGCAGGGCGGTCAGCGGGGAGGGCGTGCCGTCGTAGAAGTAGTGGCCGCGCACCAGCAGGACCGTGTCCTCGCCCAGCCGGTCGGCGAGGGTGGCGAGGTCGAGGCGGGGGGTCCAGCCGGCCTCGTAGTCGCGGTGGGTGGGGGCGTAGAGGATCGCGCGGCGCTCCGGGGCGATGCCCAGGCGGGCGCGGATCGCCCGGATGTCGGCCGCGGTGGCGCGGTAGTAGACGTCGTTGCGCGGATAGCCGTGGTCGAGCGAGACGAAACGGGACGGGTACGCGCGCTCCCACATCCGGGTGGAGTGGCTGTTCGCGGAGACACTGAAGTCCCACTTGTCGATCCGCGACAGCAGGGCCGGGAAGTCCAGCCCCTTGGCGGCGGCCGGGAAGTCCATCTGGTCCACGCCCATGCGCTTGAGCGGGGTGCCGTGGTGGGTCTGGAGGTGGACGGCGTCCGGGCGCTTCACGACGGAGTTCGGGAAGTTGACGTTGTTGACCAGGTACTTCGCCGTCGCGAGCACCTCTCGGTAGCGGGCGGTGCCCGGGAGCACATGGGCGGTGTGCGGGGGCAGGAGCGCCGCGTTCTCCGGGGTGACCACCCACACGGGCTGGATCTGCGGGGCGAGTTCGGTCAGCTTGGCCGCGATCGCCGCCGGGTTGCAGGCCACGCCCCGGTACCAGTACGCGGCGAACACGGCGAGTCCCGGGTCGACGGGCCGGGACAGGGACGCCCGGTACTGCCGGTCGCCGAGCGCGTCCGCGATCCGGCGCCGGGTGGTCCGTACGGCCGCGCGTGTGGTGCGGCGGGCCCGGTTGGCGGCCTGGAACGCCCGGTACCTGCTGTACGCGTTCTCCTCCAGCAGGGCGCGGCGCATGCCCTCGGGCCCGGAGGGGCGGCGGTATTCGGGCGGCCGGTACCGCACGGCCGCGTCGGCGGCCCGGCGGAAGAACTCCCGGGCCACGGCGTCGGGCAGGGCGGTGCGGGCGAAGGTGCGCAGACAGGTGCGGACCATGACGTCGTACAGCACGGCGTACGGCACCTGGGCGGCCGCTCCGGGCCGGGCGTCGGCACGCTCGCGCGCGAGGTCCAGGAGTGCCGTGTACCTCTCGACGAGGGCGTAGTGGTCCTCGGGGGCGACCGGGGGCAGGCTCTCGGGGCGCAGTTCGTGGTGGAGGTACGCCACCTGGTCGCAGGCGGCGACCTGGCCGGCGAGCAGCAGGGCGGCGTACGCGGCGGACGCCTCGTCGCCGGCGGTGAGCCGCTCCTCGTGCGCCCGCCAGAAGGAGGCGCGCAGCGCCCGGTTGCCCAGCAGCGGGGTGACGCGCAGCGCGCTGCGGGCGATGTCGTCCAGGAGGCGGGGGGCCCGGCCCGCGCGGGCGAGCAGGCGGCCGTCGGGGGAGGGCAGACCGGTGGTCTCCCAGGTGGAGCGGACGTGGTCGAGGAGGAGGACGTCCACCTCGTCCGGGAGCTCCGCGACGCGTTCGGCGACCAGGCGCGGACCGCCCGCGGGCAGACCGTCCGCGGAGTGCGCGAAGTGCAGCCAGCGGCCCGAGGCGCGGGCCGCCCCCGCCGCGCGGGCCGCCGCGTCGCCGGTCCCCTCCGGAAGGGGCAGCACCAGCAGGTCCGGGGTGTGGCGCCGGGCCGTCTCCTGGGCCCAGGCGCCGACCGCGGCGACGACCACCTCGACGTCGCCGTGGGGGTGGCCGGCGAGGGAGTCCAGGAGCCCGGTCAGCCGGTCCTGCGTGTTCGGCCCGTGGACGACGACGCTGAGCTCGGGCATCGCATGGACTCCTTCACCGTCGTCATCGCCGTGGGGCACCCTGCTCGGCCATAGTGGCACTTATAGGACGAAAGGGTGAGCCCGGATTGCGCCTCACGAGGGAACGGGAGCCGCCGTCCGGGGCTTCGGCTTCGGCTTGGCCGCCTTGTCGCCGGTGAACGCCTCGTACTCCCTCAGCACCTCGTCGGTCGGCCCGTCCATGCGCAGCTCTCCCCGCTCCAGCCAGAGCACGCGCTCGCAGGTGTCGCGGATCGACTTGTTGTTGTGGCTGACGAGGAACACCGTGCCGGCGCGCTTGCGCAGCTCGCGGATGCGGGCCTCGGAGCGCTTCTGGAAGGAGCGGTCGCCGGTGGCCAGCGCTTCGTCGATCAGGAGTACGTCGTGGTCCTTGGCGGCGGCGATGGAGAACCGCAGCCGGGCCGCCATGCCCGAGGAGTACGTGCGCATGGGAAGGGTGATGAAGTCGCCCTTGTCGTTGATGCCGGAGAAGTCGACGATCTCCTGGTAGCGCTCCTTGACCTGCTCGCGGGACATGCCCATCGCGAGCCCGCCCAGATGGACGTTGCGCTCCCCGGTCAGGTCGTTCATCAGGGCGGCGTTCACGCCGAGGAGGGAGGGCTGGCCGTCGGTGAAGATCCGGCCGTTCTCCACGGGCAGCAGACCGGCGACCGCCTTGAGCAGGGTCGACTTGCCCGAGCCGTTGGTGCCGATGAGGCCGATGGCCTCGCCCCGGTACGCGACGAAGGACACGTTCCGCACGGCGTGCACCGTGCGCACGCCGGCCGCCTTCTCGGCCCGGCCGCGGCGCAGGATGCGGTTGAGCGCGGCGGTGGCCGAACCCCGGCCCGCGCCCGTGCCGTTGACGCGGTAGACGATGTCGACGCCGTCGGCGACGACGGTGGGGACCCTCTCGCTGTGCTCAGCCACGGCCGTACGTCTCCTCAGCCTTCCAGAAGTAGATGAAACCGCCGACGCCGGCGAGCAGGGCCCAGCCGGCCGCGAGCGCCCAGACGTGCGGCGGGAGCTGGCTCGCCCGGAAGCTGTCGATCAGGGCGAAGCGCATCAGGTCGATGTAGACGGCGGCCGGGTTGGCCTGCAGGACCGCGGTCACCCAGGAGGGCGCGTCCGTGTGCTTGGTCATGATGTGGCTGATGCTGAACATCACGCCGGACGCGTACATCCACGTCCGCAGCAGGAACGGCATCAGCTGGGCGATGTCCGGCGTCCTGGCGCCCATCCGGGCCACGACCAGGGAGACGCCCGCGTTGAAGGTGAACTGCAGCACCAGCGCCGGGAGCGCCAGCAGCCAGGAGGCGGCGACCGGGACGCCGAAGCACAGCAGGATCACGACCAGCGCCGCCATGGAGAACAGCAACTGCTGGAGCTGCTGGAGGCAGAAGGAGATCGGCAGCGCCGCCCGGGGGAAGTGCAGGGCGCGCACCAGCCCCAGGTTCCCGGAGATCGCGCGGGTGCCCGCCATGATCGAGCTCTGTGTGAACGTCCAGACGAACACGCCGGTGACCAGGAACGGGACGAAGTCCGGCACGCCCCGGCTGGTGCCCATCAGCTTGCCGAAGATGAGGTAGTACACCGCCGCGTTGAGCAGCGGCGTCAGCACCTGCCAGACCTGGCCGAGCTTCGCCTGGCTGTACTGGGCGGTGAGCTTGGCGGTGGAGAACGCCGTGATGAAGTGCCGCCGCGCCCACAGTTGGCGGACGTACTGCGGCAGCGTGGGGCGGGCGCCGCTGACCGACAGCCCGTGCCGGGCTGCCAGGGCCGCGAGGTCGGTCCCGGGCGGCGCCTCGGCCGTCCGGGGCGGTGTGTGCAGGGCTTGAGTCACATCCGCTGCTTTCACTGGGAGAGGGGGCGGGAGGGGACGCGGGGGGCGAGAGCCGGTGCGGCTTTCTCACCGTTCTCGTCGTCTTCTCTTACGTCGGGACGGGACCGTTTCGTCGCAACGCGAGGGTAGGACGCTTCGGCGTCGGAACGCAACCGTTTCGTCGTGACGGGAGGATGGACGGCGGGCGAACGGGCGGTGGCCGCGTGCGTGGGGACGGTGCCGTATCGTCGTGACGCTCTATGCTGTCCGCATGACCGACGCCGATCAGTCCTCGACGCCGCCGCGCCGCCGGGCCCCCGCCGGAGCGGCCGTGCTCCGGGAGGACGTGACCGAGGCGATCCGGGCGGCCGTCTTCGAGGAACTGGCGGCCGTCGGCTACGCGCGGATGTCGATCGAGGGCATCGCTCGCCGCGCGGGCGTCGGCAAGACGGCCGTGTACCGGCGCTGGCGTTCCAAGCTGCACCTGGTGCTCGACGTGGTCTCCGCGGTCGCGGTGCTGGGCCTGCCCGTCCCGGACACCGGGACCCTGGAGGGTGATCTGCGGCTGCTCTACGAGGTGACCGCGCGGGCGCTGCGGCATCCCCTGGCCTCGCAGATCCTCCCCGATCTGCAGGCCGAGGCCGCCCGCAGTCCGGAGATCGCCGAGGCCGTGCAGAAGGCGCTGCGCGACGGCCAGGCGAGCGTCGCCAGCACCATCGTGCGGGCCGCCGAGCAGCGCGGGGAGGTCCGGGCCGGCCTCGACGAGGAGCTGGCCCTCGACCTGATCTCCGGCCCGCTGTACTGGCGCTCGGTCGTCATCCGCAGCCCGAGGCTGCCCAAGGGCCACCTAGACGCCCTGTCCCGCGCCACCTCGGCGGCCCTCAAGGCCCTCTGACCGCGCCCGGCGGCCGCACTCAGTCCCGGGCGGCCCCGGGGTGGCTGCGCACCCAGCCGTCCCAGGCCGACGTGATCATGTCGCGGACGTCGTACTTCGCCTTCCAGCCCAGCTCGGTCGCGATGCGGTCCGCGGACGCGACCACGCGCGCCGGGTCGCCGGGGCGGCGCGGGGTGACCGTCGGCGGGCGGTCGTAGCCGGTGACGGCGTTGATCAGGTCGATCATCTCGCGCACCGACACGCCCTCGCCCCGGCCGATGTTGAGGGTGAGGGAGTGGCCCGGCGAGGACTGCAGGGCGCGGGCCGCGGCCACATGGGCCTCGGCGAGGTCGACCACATGGATGTAGTCGCGCACGCAGGTGCCGTCCGGGGTCGGGTAGTCGTCGCCGAAGATGCGCGGGGCCGCGCCCTGCGTCAGCTTCTCGAAGACCATCGGGACGACGTTGAGGACACCGGTGTCGGCGAGTTCCGGGGCGGCGGCGCCCGCCACGTTGAAGTAGCGCAGCGACGCCGTGGACAGGCCCGTCGCCCGGCCCGTCGCCCGGACCAGCCATTCGCCCGCCAGCTTGGTCTCGCCGTACGGCGAGATCGGCGCGCACGGCGTCTCCTCGGTCACCAG
Organism: Streptomyces sp. NPDC046859; assembly: GCF_040645135.1. NCBI lineage: Bacteria > Bacillati > Actinomycetota > Actinomycetes > Kitasatosporales > Streptomycetaceae > Streptomyces > Streptomyces sp. NPDC046859. The sequence continues at coordinate 51,716 of NZ_JBEYXR010000027.1, read as the reverse complement.
GTCGACGTCCGGTGTGCCGTAGACGGCCGCCGAGGAGGAGAGGACGAAGGAGCGCACGTGGGACGTGGCCGTGACCGCCTCCAGCAGGACGCGCAGACCCTCGACGTTCTCCCGGTAGTAGAGCAGCGGCCGGTCGACGGACTCGCCGACCTGCTTCTTCGCCGCCAGGTGGACCACGCCGGTGATCCGGTGGGCGGCGAGGGCGCGGGCGACCCGGTCGCGGTCCAGGGTGGAGCCGACGACCAGCGGGACGCCGTCGGGCACCCGGTCGGCGATGCCCGTGGACAGGTCGTCGTACACCACGGCACGCTCGCCCGCCTGGGTCATCGCCCGTACCACGTGTGCTCCGATGTAACCGGCGCCGCCGGTGATCAGCCAGGTCATGTGCGGCCGTCCCCTCATCAATGGCCAGTGCTCGTGCATGGTCGGTGTCGCTGTCAGTGAAGCAGGCGGCGGAGTCTGCCGCGTACGACGGACAGGACTCCCCGCACTCCCGGGGCGACGCGTACGGCGAGCGCCCCGGAGTGGGTGGCGTACGGCTGGACGAGGACCACGGTGTGCCCGGCGCCCAGGACCGCGCGGCGGCGCAGCGCGCCGGTGCCCGCGACGGCGTGCGCGGTGACCTCGCGGTCGGCGCCCTCCCGGAAGCGGACGCGCAGCCGCAGGTCCCAGGTGCCGGCGCCGAACGCGGCCCAGCGCACCGGGCTCTCGGCCCGCCAGGTCTCGCCGTCCGGCTCCGGCAGCCGCACGGGCGCGGGCGGCCCCGCCGTGCGCCCCGTCTCCCGGCAGCGCCACTCCACCTCCAGCGCCTCGGGCCGGGCGCGTGCCACCCGCCCGTACATCTCGTGCAGGCGCAGCCGCAGGACGGCGGTGCGCGCGCCGGGGCGCAGTTCCGCGTCCACGGCGAGCGGGAGGACCTCGACGGGCCGCGTCAGCAGTTGTTCCAGGGTGACCTGGGGGAGCCCGGCCGACCAGACCGGGGTGCCGTCGGCGGCCCGGGCGTACGGCGGCACCAGGCGGGCGGGGCGGGAGGCGAGGTCGCGCAGCCGGGGCAGGTCGAGAGGCTCGGGTGAGGCCAGGACGATCCGCCCGATCAGGCGGCCCGGCGCGCTCGGGTTGTGCGCCCAGTCCGAGGCGTCGTACTCGGCGAGGTACGCACGGGTGTGCGTCCACCACGCGCGCTGGTAGGACGCGTCGCGCAGTCCCAGCTCGCGGGCGTACATCCGCAGCTCGTGGTCGAGGAACTTGGCGCGCGCGGCCCGGGCCAGCTCCTTCTGCCCGGAGCCCAGCAGGATCTCGTGGGCGAGCCGGCTCGCCTCCGTGCGGGCCCGCCAGTTGGCGACGTCCGCGCGGTCCAGGGAGATCGACAGACGGCCCGCCGCGCGGCGCACGTGCCAGACGTAGACCCGGTCGGGGACGAGGGCGACGCGCGGGCGGGCGGCGAGGACGCGCGCGGTGAAGACGAAGTCCTCGTAGGGGAAGCGGCCCTCGGGGAAGCGGATGCCGTGCGCGCGCAGGAAGTCGGTGCGGTAGAGCTTGTTCACGCAGAGGGTGTCGTGGACCAGGCGCGGGCGCTGCGCGGGGCGTTCGAACACGGCGTGCGCGGCGTACAGGGACGGCTCCCAGGGCACCTCGCGCCCCTCGGGCAGCTCCCGCCGTACGCACAGGCCGCCCGCGACCTGTGCGCCGGCGCCGTCCGCCGCCGTGAGCAGGGCGCGGGCGGCGCCCGGAGGCAGGACGTCGTCGCTGTCCAGGAACATGACGTACGGCGCGGTCACCCGGTCCAGGCCGGTGTTGCGCGGGCTGCCGCAGCCGCCGCTGTTGACCAGCCGCCGCACGACCCGTACGCGCGGCTCGCCGGCGGCGAGGGCGGTCAGCCGGGCCGCGCTGTCGTCGGTGGAGCAGTCGTCGACGGCGATCACCTCCCGCACGACGGGGCCCTGGGCCAGCGCCGAGCGGACGGCGGTCGTCACATGGGCGGCGTCGTCGTAGCCGATGACGACCACGGCGACCTGCCGGTCGGGCGCGGTGGGCGGGGGCGGTGGGTGCATGGGGCCACGGTCCGGGTCGTAGGGATGGTGCGGCAGATCCCGTGGGGCGGGAGGCACGGCCCGTGGCGGAAGACGATGACGACCGCGGGCCGGTTCAGTGCTCGTCACCGCGGATCGTAGGACGGACAAAAGGAGCCGATGCGGAGATACGCCGCAGTCGCTTCTTGAACGTCAGCTAATAGTACGAATGGTGGTCCCTGAGTGGCCCGAAGGCGGCCAGGGTGCTGAAATCCCTAACCTCGCGCCGCGTCCAGCGCCGCCGCGTCCAGCGCGGAGGTGAGCTGGTCGAGCCGCTCGCGCAGCTCGCGGATCTCCTCCACCTCGAACCCGGTGGCCGCGGCGATCCGGCGCGGCACCTGGAGCGCCCGCTCGCGCAGGGCCTCGCCCTCCTCCGTCAGCCGCACCTCCACCGAGCGCTCGTCGCGGGCGCTGCGCTCCCGGTGCACCAGGCCGGCCGCCTCCAGCCGCTTGAGCAGCGGCGACAGGGTGCCGGAGTCCAGGCGCAGCTGCTCGCCGAGCCGCTTCACGGGCAGTTCGCCCTGCTCCCACAGCACCAGCATCACCAGGTACTGCGGGTAGGTGAGGCCCAGATCCTTCAGGATCACGCGGTAGACGCCGCCGAAGGCGCGCGAGGCCGCGTTCAGGGAGAAGCAGATCTGCTGGTCGAGGCGGAGCCAGTCGGCCGTGGGCGTGGTCGTCATGCCTCCAGGGTATCTCCCCTGTGCGCCATTCAGTTGCACGCAATTGAATGGCGTGCTCTACTTGCGGTCATGCGGCGGCCCCGGGACGGAACGGGGCGGACCGCTCAGTCACGGACGCCCCGGCCTCCGTCACGACCCACGAGAAGGATGGTTCTCCATGGACGCGCTCTACACCGCAGTCGCCACCGCCACCCACGGCCGTGACGGTCGCACCGTCTCCAACGACGGCCGCATCGACCTCAAGCTGGCCCCGCCGGCGGAGCTGGGCGGCAACGGTCAGGGCACCAACCCGGAGCAGCTGTTCGCCGCCGGGTACGCCGCCTGCTTCGGCAGCGCGCTCGGCCTCGTCGGCCGCCAGGCCAAGATCGACGTCTCCGAGGCCGCCGTCACCGCCGAGGTCGGCATCGGCAAGCAGGGCGAGGGCTTCGCCCTCAAGGTCACCCTGCGCATCGAGCTGCCCGACACCCTCGACGAGCCGACCGGCCGCAAGCTGGTCGAGCAGGCCCACCAGGTCTGCCCCTACTCCAACGCCACCCGCGGCAACATCCCCGTCGAGCTCGTCATCGAGTAACCCCGGCCCGTCAGCCGATCCGCGCCAGTACCTCCCCCGTCTCCCGGCTCCACGCCACGACGACCGCCTCCTCCGGCACCTCCTTCCAGCGCGTCAGCAGCAGCCAGCGCGCGTGGTACCGGCGGGCGACGGCCGTACGCGTGGCGCGGGTCGAGTCGGGGGAGAGGTACGCGCGGACGTCGGCGAGCCGGCGCTCCCGCTCCCGCTCGTCCAGTGCCGGGTCCGGCCACACCGGCGCGGCGAGGTTCACCCCGTAGCCGGGCAGGGAGCGCGGGGCGTAGTGCCCGTCGGAGACGACCACCTCGCCCTTCGCCACATGCCGCGCCACCCACGCGTACGACGGCCAGCGCGACGGCTGCTCCAGCCCCAGCGGACCCAGGGCGCGCGGCAGCACCGCCCCGCCCTGCACGGTGAGGAACCCGGCGCAGGCACCGGCCGCGGCGGCCAGGCCCAGCGCCCGGCGCGCCGCGCCCCACGGCCGGGGCGCCGCCAGCTCCACCGCCAGCGCGAACTGGAGCGGCACCAGGGTGAGCCCGAGGATCCTGCCGTAGGTGTAGCGGCCGCTGACCCAGCCGTACGCCACCAGCAGGCAGTCGAGGGCGAACAGCAGCACCAGCGGATCCCGCCAGGACGCGCGGCGCCCGCGCAGCCACAGCGCGGGCAGGCCCAGCAGCGCCAGCCAGAACTGCCCGCCCAGGTGCTCGTACAGCTGCCGGTGCATCGCGTCCACGCTGCCGTCCCCGGCCAGCGCGAACACGTCGTAGTACGGCCAGGACGCGGCGACGGCCGCCGCCACGGCCGCCGTCAGCCCCCAGCGCAGCGCCGCGGCCGCGTGCCACGGACCCTGCCGGCCGGCGACGAACGCCACCGCCCCCAGGGCCGCGGCCACCGCCGTGATCGGATGGACCAGCACGATCAGCCCGTAGAGCACACCGAGCCCGGCGTACCCGGCCCAGCCCGGCAGGCCGCTCGGCCCGACGTACCGGACCGCCCGCCCGCCGCGGGCGCGCGCCCCGGTCAGCGCCCAGGCCCAGAAGGTGAGCCCGATGGCGAACGCCGAGGGATACCCGAGGTTCCCCGTCATCGACATCAGGTTCAGATAGCCGCTCCACCAGGCCCGTTCCGTGCCCCACAGCAGCGTCATCGCGCCCAGCGCCAGCACCGGCGCCCACGGCCGCGGGGTCAGCACGCGCGTCAGCCGCCCGATTCCGGTCAGCAGGACCAGCAGGTTCAGCACCCCGGCCAGCCGCACCACCTCCCAGCCGCCCAGCCCGGTGAGCAGCGCGAACACGGCCTCGGCGACCGCGTACGGCGAGTAGTAGGGGCTCCCCGCGCCCGGCAGGTCCGCCATCGGATGGCGCGGGTGGAACAGGTCCGCCCGCAGCCGCTCCACGACCGCCGCGTGCTGCCCCGCGTCACAGCACAGCGGCACCGCCCAGTACGCCAGCAGCATCACCAGGCAGAACACGAACCCGACGGCCTGGTACGGGGTCGGACGCGGGCCGCGACCGCCGCGCAGCGCGCTCGCGCCGCGCACGGCCCGCCGTACGAGGGTCCCGGCGGGGGCACCCGCGGCCCGGGTCGAGGAGGGTGTGGGGGTGGCAGGCATCTGCCGAGTGTCCCCGCCCGGGTCAATGGCTCTGACGCTCATCACCTCTTCGGGTGAGTCCCGTGCTGCGGATGCCGGTCAGCGCGCGTCAAGGAGCGACCGCGGGCCCGCCGGACCCGGCACCCGGCCCGTCCCCGCCCGTCCCGGCATCGGCTCGCCCAGCATCAGCGTCCGCACGACCCGCTCGGCGGCCAGCCCGTCGTCGAACTCGCAGAACCGCTCCCGGAACCGACGCCGGGACCGCGCCGACTCCCCGTCCCGCCACGCCCCGGACGCGAACACCTCCGCCAACTCCCCGTACGAACGCGTCACATGCCCCGGCGCCTCGGCCGTGAGGTCGACATAGGCGCCCCGGCTCGCCGTGAACGCCCCCCAGTCGTCCGCGTGGACCACGAGGGGCCGGTCCAGCAGGGCGTAGTCGAACATCAGGGACGAGTAGTCGGTGACCAGGACGTCCGCCGCGAGCAGCACGTCCTCGGCCCGCGGCACGTCCGTCGCGTCGACCAGCACGCCTCGGCGGTGCAGATCCGCCAGCCCCAGCCCTCGCGCGACGCCCTGCGCGAGCGACGGGTGCAGCCGCACCACCAGCGTGCGATCGGCACCGAGGTCGCGGGCGAACCGCGCCAGGTCGATCCGGTCGACGTGCCCGCCCTTGCGGTAGTCACGCCGGGTCGGCGCGTACAGCACCACGGTGTTCCCGGCCGGCACCCCGAGCCGCTCCCGGGCCGCCGCGACCGCTTCCGGACCCGCGGTGACCAGCACGTCGTTGCGCGGGCTGCCCGTCCTGACCGAGGTGAAGTGACACGGGTAGGCCCGCTCCCACACCAGCTCCGCGTGCCGGCTCGCCACCAGGCTGTAGTCCCAGCGGTCCGCCCGCCGCAGCATCTTCGGCACGTCGAACCCGTGCCGGGCGCCCGGCTTGGTCAGCAGGTCGGCCCCCATGTACTTCAGCGGGGTGCCCCGGTGGGTCTGGATGTGCACGCTGCCCGGCCGCTTGGCCAGCGTGCCCGGCCAGTTGACGTTGTTCACCCAGTACGTCGCCCGCGCCATGACCTCGTGGAAGCGCCGCGAACCGGGCGTCACGAAGTCCGTGCCGTCCGGCAGCTCCGCCACCGCGTCCTCCCGGACCACCCACACGCCCCGCAGGTGCGGGGCGATCTCCCGCGCCTTGGCGTGGATCGCCGCCGGATCCCCCAGCACGCCCCGGTGCGAGAACGCCGAGTAGACGGCGAGATCCGGATCCAGCGGACGCCGGGAACAGGCCGCGTACCAGGCGCGGTGCGCCCGCCCCGACACCGCCCGCGTCACCTTGCGGCCACCGCCCCCGGCCACCCGCCGCAGCTCGCGCAGTCCGCGGACCGCCGCGTACGAGGCGTAGGGCGCCGCCGCCAGCAGCCGCATCTCCGTGCCGCGCCGGCCCTCCGGCGGGACGAAGCCCTCGGGGAGGTGCCGGGCGTGGAAGGCGCGGATCTCGCGGTGGAAGTCCGGCCGGTCCGCGGGCCGCACCCGGTCCTCGCGGGCCAGCACGAACAGCATGTGGTCCAGCGCGCGCTCGAACAGCAGGGGCCGCGCCCACGCCAGGTCCGGTCGCTCCTCCAGGAAGGCGAACAGGCCGTCGTACTGGGGGAAGATGTCGAAGTGCCGCCGCCCCGGCGTCCTGGTGATCGCGCCCTGCCGGCGCTGCCGGTACTCGACGCCGATCCGCTCCAGGCACACGATCCGGTCGGCCAGCACCATCGAGCGGTAGGTGACCGGCGCGTCCTCGTACAGGCCCGGCGCGTACCGCAGCCCGTGCTCCAGGAAGAAGTCCCGGCGGTACGCCTTGTTCCAGGCGACCAGGAACAGTCGCAGGTACTGGGGGCTCTCCCGGACACGGACGACGTCCGTCCCGGCCGCCGCCAGCAGGTCGGCGGCCTCGCTGCGGCCCCCGCGGCCCCACCAGTGGGTGCGCACATGGTCGAAGACCAGGACGTCGGGCTCGTCGGCCGCCGTCAGCCGGGCGTCGACCGCCTCCAGCAGACCCGGCGTGTAGCGGTCGTCGCTGTCCAGGAACAGCACGTAGTCGCCGCTCGCCTCCGCCAGACCCGCGTTGCGGGCCCGGCCCAGGCCCACGTTCTCCGGAAGGTGCAGCACCCGTACGCGGGCGTCGCGCTCGGCGTAGCCGTCCAGGATGGCGGGGCAGCCGTCGGGGGAGCGGTCGTCGACCGCGATCACCTCCAGATCGCTGTACGACTGCCCGAGCACCGAGTCCAGGCACTCCCGCAGGAAGCCCTGCACCTTGAAGACGGGCACGATGACGCTGAAGCGGGGCACGTCAGCTCCTGGCGAGGGTCGTCGCGGCGGGGGAGGGGGCGGGGACGCGCTCGGCGAGCGGGACCACCGGGGGCAGCGCCTCGGGCGGCTCGCCCAGCAGCACCCGGCGCACCACGCGCTCGGCGGCGCGCCCGTCGTCGAACTGGCAGAAGCGCTCCCGGAACGCGGCCCGCAGCGCCCGGGCCTCCTCGTCCGCGTACGAGCCGTCCCGCAGCAGCGCCGCCAGCTCGCCCGGGGTGCGCGCCACCCGGCCCGGCGGCGCCTGCATCAGGTCGAAGTAGACGCCCCGCACCTCCCGGTAGACGTCCCAGTCGTCGGCGTACACGACGATCGGCCGGTCCAGGTTGGCGTAGTCGAACATGATGGACGAGTAGTCGGTGATCAGCGCGTCCGCGGCCAGGCACACCTCCTCCGAGGACAGGTGCCCGGTGACGTCGATGATCCGGCCGGAGCCCCGCTGGTCGCCCCGGTCGTAGAAGTAGTGGGCGCGCAGCAGCACGACGTACTCGTCGCCGATCTCCTCGCACAGCGCCCCGAGGTCCAGGCCCGGCTCGAAGCCGGAGGCGTGGTCGCGGTGCGTCGGCGCGTACAGCAGGGCCTTCCTGCCCTCGGGGACGCCGAGCTCGCGCCGGACGCGGGCGACGTCCTCGGCGGTCGCCGTGTAGTAGACGTCGTTGCGCGGATAGCCGTACTCCAGCGTCTCGTGGACGGCGGGGTAGGCGCTCTCCCACATCTCCGTGGAGTGCCGGTTGGAGGTCAGGTTGTAGTCCCAGCGGTCCACGCGGGCCAGCAGCCGGGCGAAGCTTCCGGTCGCGGCGGCCACCACCGGGTACGTCGCCTGGTCGGCGCCCATCCTCTTCAGCGGCGTGCCGTGCTGGGTGGACAGGTGCACGCTCCCCGGGCGCTTGACGACGGCGTCCGCGAAGTTGGCGTTGTTCACCAGGTACGCGGCGCGGGCCAGCACGTCCCAGTACGTGCGGCTGCCGATCACCGCGTACTCCACGCCCTCGGGCATCGTGGCCGCCTGCTCCGCCTCCACCAGGAACACCGAGCGGAGGTGCGGGGCCAGTTCGCGGGCCTTGGCGTGGATCGCGGCCGGGTTGCAGAGGTAGCCGCGGCCCCAGTACGCGCAGTACACCGCGAGGTCGCGGTCCAGGGGGCGGCGGAGCTGGAGCCGGTAGCGCAGCCGGGTGCGCGGCCCGTGCGGGCGCGGCACCCGCGCGAGGACCCCGCTCACCGCCCGGTTGGCCGCGCGCAGCGCCCGGAACGCGGCGTACGCGCCGCCCGCCAGCAGGCGGTGCTGCACCCCCGGACTGCCGCCCGGGGCCCGGAACCCGGCCGGGCGGTGCCGCCGGTACAGCACACCGGCCCGGCGGAAGAACGCGCGCCGCCCGTGCGGCAGCCGTCGCGGATGGGCGGCCGTCTTCAGCACGGCCGCGAACAACTCCATGAACAGCGGCCCGTGGCGGCGCGCCGAAAGCCCCTGTTCGGCGGCCCGGGTCAGCACCAGTTCCACCTGGTCCAGCAGCTCGGCGTGGTGCGCGCCCGGCCGGTTCAGCCGGCTGCCCTGCCGCCGCAGCCGGTGCCGTACGACGACCCGGCGCAGCACCGCCATCCGCTCGGCGGCCAGGGCGGCCAGTCCGCCGAAGCCGACGTCGGTGAAGTGGCCGCCGGGGAAGGTGATTCCATGCCCGGCGAGGAAGGCCCGCCGGTAGGCCGCGCTCCAGGCGGGCAGCCCCACCCCGGTCAGCCACGGGACCCGCTCGGGCGGGAACACCCCGTCGGGCGCGCGGGCCAGCAGCCGCGCGGCCGGTTCTGCCGGCTCGCCCGTCCACCAGGGGACCCGCTCGTGCCCGTAGTACACGATGTCCGGGGCGCCGGTCGCGGGCAGCCGCCCGGCCAGGGCCGCCAGCGCGCCCGGCGCCAGCTCGTCGTCGCCGTCCAGGAACAGCACCCAGTCACCGGTGGCGGAGCGCAGCCCCGTGTTGCGTGCCCCGGCCGTCCCCTCGGACGGCGGCGCGTGCACCGGCACCACCCGGCGGTCCCGCCCGGCGTACCGGGAGACGACGTCCGCCGCCGGGCAGTCGGGGCCGTCGCAGACCGGGATCAGCTCGACGTCGCCGAAGGACTGGGTGAGGACCGAGTCCAGCGCCCGGGACAACCGGCCCGCGACACCATGGGACGGAACGATGACGCTGAAGCGGGGCATACTGCTCTTTCTGTCGAGGTGCGGGGGCGGCCGTGCCGACGACGGTTCGGACCGGGTCAGCGGGCCCGGCACCGGCCGGGCCGCCCGGCGGGGCGCCGGGTCTGCGGACGGCTCGGCGTGGGCCGTGACGGACTGGAGGGCATGCGGACTCCTCTCGGGGACAACGCCGTTCAGTGGGTCTCGGTGACGGTCCGGGGCGAAGCCGGCTGCGGCACCGCCCCCAGCGGGGCCCGCGGACGCGACGCGGCCGGGGGCGGCACCGGCCGCCGGGCGGGCGGCACCACCGGAGGGCTGCCGGGCTCGCCGAGCACCACGTGCCGGACGACCCGCTCGGCGGCCCGGCCGTCGTCGTGCGGGCAGAAGCGCCGGCGGAACGCGGTCCGCAGCTCCGCCGAACGCGACCCGCGCCAGTGACCGGACGTGAAGATGTCGATCAGCTCGTCCTCGCCGCGCGCCACCGCGCCCGGCGGACAGGCCCGCAGATCGACGTAGGTGCCCCGGACCGCCTCGTGGGTCTCCCAGTCGTCGGTGAGGAGCACGACCGGCCGGTCCAGGCAGACGTAGTCGACCATGATCGACGAGTAGTCCGTGACCAGCGCGTCCGAGGCGAGGCACAGCTCCTCGACGCCCGGGTGGCCGGTCACGTCGAGGACCCGGTCCGAGGGGGCGGCGAGCGGGCCGTCGTGGCCGTGCGGGGCGCGGGCCAGGACGATGTGGCGCGGCCCCAGCCGGCGCACCACGCGGTGCAGGTCGACCGGGGTGCGGCGGTAGGCGCGGGAGGTCGGGGCGTAGAGGATCACGACCGCGTCCTCCGGCACGCCGAGCTTCCGGCGGACCCGGCTCATGTCCGCCGGGGTGGCCCGCAGGAACACGTCCGCGCGCGGGTTGCCGTACTCCAGGACGGTGTACGCGCCGGGGAAGGCGCGCTCCCAGGTCAGGGTCGCGTGCCGGCTGGGGGAGACGAGGTAGTCCCACCGGTCGACGTCCTCCAGCAGCCCGCCGGGGTCCGGGTCGGCGCCGGGGCACCCGCGCAGGTCGAGGCCCGTGCGCTTGAGCGGGGTGCCGCGCCGGGTCTGCACCAGCACCTGGCCGGGCCGCTTGACCAGCCGGCGGTCGAAGGCCGCGTTGTGCACCAGGTACCGGGAGCGGGCCAGCGCCGTCCAGTAGGCGGCGGTGTCCGGACGCAGCGGGCGCACACCGGACGGCAGGGCGCCCCGCACATCCGCACCGCCGGTGACCCAGGCGGTGCGGATGTGCGGGGCGTGGGCGCGGAACGCCCGCTCCAGGGCGCCGGGGTGGCAGCCGTGGCAGGGTACGCCGTGCGCGGCGAACACGGCACGGTCCGCGCGCACCGGCAGACAGCGCTGCACGCGGTAGTGCAGGCGCAGGGCGCCCGCCCGCAGGGCCCTGCGCAGCCGGACGGCCGTCCGCGCGGCACGGCGGAGCAGGGCCGCCGTGCACCGCAGCACGTGGTACGTGCGGTGCAGCCCCATCCGGACCAGGGCGTGGTGCAGCCGCACCAGCGGCGGCAACGGGCCGGCGGGGCAGTGGTAACGCCGGTAGTACGTACGGGCCTTGCGCAGGAACTCGGCGCGGTTGCGGCGCGGCAGGCGGTCCCGGCGGGCGAACACCACGACCAGGTGGTCCACCATCCGCCGGAACAGCAGCGGCCGCCAGCGGGCGAGCTCGGGGCGCTGGTCGACGTACGCGAAGACCCGGTCGTACTGCTCGAAGACGTCGAAGTGCCGGCGGCTGACCGTGCCGAGGATGCCGCCGCGGCGCCGCTGCCGGTAGTGCACGCACACCCGGTCCAGGGTCGCGATCGACCCGGCCGACATCAGCACCGGGTACGTCCAGGGCGTGTCCTCGTAGTAGCCGGTGGGGAAGGCCAGCTCCTCGGCCTCGACGAACTCCCGGCGGTACGCCTTGTTCCAGGCGACCATCAGCAGCCGCAGCAGGCCGGGCCGGTCCGTCAGCCGGAAGGGCGCCGGGCCCTCCTCGGCGAGCTGGGCCGCGGCCTGGTTGCGCACCGTCTCGCCGGTCCAGAAGGTGCGCGCGTAGTCGTAGACCAGGACGTCGGGCTCGCCCGTCTCCTTCAGCCGGCCGGCGATGGCCTGCAGGGCGTCCGGGGTGAGGGTGTCGTCGCTGTCGAGGAAGACCAGGTAGTCGCCGGTGGCCTCGGCCATGCCGGCGTTGCGCGCGGGGCCCAGACCGCGGTTGCGCGGCAGGTGCACGGCGCGCACCCGCGGATCGCGGGCCGCGAACTCGTCGATGATCGCGCCGCACGCGTCCGGCGAGCAGTCGTCCACCGCGATCAGTTCGAGGTCCGGGTACGACTGGGTGAGCACCGATTCCAGGCACTCGTGCAGATACGCCTGCACCTTGTACGCGGGGACGATGACACTGAACCTGGGCAAGGCACATCCACTCGGTCGGCCGGGGACGACGGGCGCTGTCGCCGTGCCGGGAACGGCCGATGGAGTGAGTTGGTTACGCGATCCGAGGCATCCGAGGGACCGGTCGGGTGAACGGCGAGGGGCGGGCCGGTACCGGCCCGCCCCCGTCGAAACGCGGTGCGTCAGCGTCTACTTGACCGCGCCGGCCATCACACCGGACACGAACTGCCGCTGGAAGGCGAAGAACACGACCAGCGGGATCACCATCGAGATGAACGCGCCGGGCGCCAGGACGTCGACGTTGCTGCCGAACTGCCGTACCTGCGTCTGCAGCGCGACCGTGATCGGCTGGCTGTCGGCGTCCGTGAAGATCAGCGCCACCAGCATGTCGTTCCACACCCACAGGAACTGGAAGATGCCGAGCGCGGCGACGGCCGGACCGCCGAGCGGCATCACGACCCGGAAGAACAGGCGCAGTTCACCCGCGCCGTCCAGCCGCGCCGCCTCCAGCAGCTCCCGGGGGATCTCGGCGAAGAAGTTCCGCAGCAGGAACACCGCGAACGGCAGTCCGAACCCGACGTGGAAGAGGACCACCCCGATCAGGGAGCCGAAGATGCCGATATTGCCGAAGAGTTCGGCGATCGGAATGAGGGCCACCTGCACCGGCACGACCAGCAGCCCGACCACGCCCAGGAACCACCAGTCGCGGCCCGGGAACTCCATCCACGCGAACGCGTAGCCCGCGAGCGCGCCGATGATCACCACGAGGAGCGTCGCCGGGACCGTGATCAGCACGGTGTTCAGGAGCGAGTCCGTGATGTCGCCGTTGCCGAGGAGCTTGTCGTAGCTGTCGAAGGTGAGCTGGGACGGTTTGCTGAAGACCTCCCACCAGCCGCTCGCGGACATCTCCTCGGGCGGCCGCAGCGACGACAGCAGCAGCCCGATCGTCGGGACCAGCCAGAACAGGCCCACGACGATCAGGAACACCCGCACCAGTCCGCCGCTGACGAAGGAGACGAGCCGGGCACCGAGGGTGCGTTCGCCCTCGACGACGGCGAGCGGCTCCTGCGCCGCCCCGGTCAGCCTGCCGGCGTCCGCACTCATCGCCGCACCTCCCGCCTGAGCCGACGGACGTTGAACCACATCACCGGGATCACCAGCAGCAGCAGGAACACCGAGATGGCGCTCGCGACACCGGGCTGGTCCTCGGAGAAGCCCTTGCGGTACAGCTCAAGCGCGAGGACGTTCGCGTCGTCCTGCGAGGAGCCCGGGGCGATGATGAAGACCAGGTCGAACACCTTCAGCACGTTGATCATCAGGGTGACGGTGACGACCGCGAGGACGGGCGCGAGCAGCGGCACCGTGATCCGGCGGAACACCTGCCACTCGTTGGCGCCGTCCACGCGGGCCGCCTCCAGCAGATCGCGGGGGATGCCCGCGAGCCCCGCCGCGATCAGCACCATCGCGAAACCGGCCCACATCCAGATGTACGACCCGATGATGGCCGGGGTCACCAGGGACGGGCCGAGCCAGTCCACGCCGTTGTACGGCTCCTTGAAGTTGTCGGCCGGGAGTCGGAGCCGGGCCCCGTCCGCCGCGGCCGGCAGGGTGAACGTGCCGTCGTCGGCGGCCGTCGTGGAGGCCACGACCGCGCCGTCCTTGACCGCCTCGATCTTCATCCCGGCGTAGCCGAGTTCGGCCGGGTCGATGCCGCCGAGGGTGCCGACGCCCTTGCCGCGTGTGAAGTCCTGCCAGGTGGTGCCGGTGACCTTGCCCGGCTCCGCCTTCGCCCGGCCGGCCTTCGCGGCGCTGTCCGGCATCTTGTCGGGGGCCACGCCGACGAGGGGCAGGGAGACCGGGGTGCCGGCGCTGACGGGGTCCTCGGTGAGGAAACCGCCGCCCGGCGCCGCCTGCAGGGGCGACTCCCGGCCCGGGTGGGCCTTGGGGAACGCCGACGACTGCGCGAACGTGTCGTGGACGCCCACCCACACCGCGTTGGCGACGCCCTTGTCCGGGTCCTGGTCGTACACCAGCCGGAAGATGATGCCCGCCGCCAGCATGGAGATCGCCATCGGCATGAAGACGACCAGCTTGAACGCCGTGCCCCAGCTGACCCGTTCGGTGAGCACCGCGAAGACCAGGCCGAGCGCGGTCGCGACGGTCGGGGCGAACACCACCCAGAGGACGTTGTTCTTCAGGGCGGTGCGGATGCCGTCGTCCGTGAACAGGGCCTGGTAGTTGTCGAACCCGGCGAAGCCGTCGCCGGACTGGTCGTAGAAGCTGCGGATCACCGAGTACCCGATCGGGTACACCACGAGCGCGCCGAGCAGCACCAGGGCGGGCAGCAGGAACAGCAGCGCCACGGTTCTGCGGGTGCCGGTCACGCTCTTGCGCGACTCGGGAGCGGCAGGGGCCGAAGGGGCCCCCGCCGCCCGTACCGACGCCATCGCGTCAGTTTCCGTAGGCCGCGGCCGCGTCGGCCTCCAGCTTCCGCTGGGTGCCCGCGACGTCCGACGGGTTCTTCAGGAAGTCCTGCAGCGCCTTCCACTCGCCCTTGCCGGGCGTGCCGCCGAACGCCTGCGGCGCCTGGTCGGACATGTCGAAGCGGAAGTCGTCACCGGCGTCGATGAGCGCCTTCGCCATCGTGCGCTGCACCTCGTTCGGGTACGCCGCGTTGTCCACGCTCTTGTTCGGCGACAGATAGCCGCCGAGCCTCGCCTGGATCGTCGCCGCGTCCGGGGAGGCGAGGAAGGTGGCCAGCGCCTGCGCCGCCTTCGAGTCCTCCAGGATGACGGCCGCGTCGCCGCCGGAGACGACCGGCGCGGTGTCACCGACCGTCGGGAACGGGAAGACCTTGGCGTCGGTGCCGACGTCCGCCTTCGCCTGCGTGATGTTGACCTGCGCGAAGTCGCCCTCGTAGACCATGGCGGCCTTCGGCTGGTCGCCGCCGGTGAACGTCTGGGTGACCGAGGTCGGGAAGTCCGTCTGGAGCGCGCCCTCGGCGCCGCCCGCCACGTAGTCCTTCTTGCCCCACACCTGGGCGAGCGCGGTCAGCGCGTCCTTCACGGACGGGTCCGTCCACTTGATCTCGTGCTTCGCCAGCCGGTCGTACTTCTCGGGACCGGCCTGGGAGAGGTAGACGTTCTCGAACCAGTCCGTGAGCGTCCAGCCGTCGGCGCCGCCGACGGAGAACGGGGTGACACCCGAGTCGTACACCGTCTGAGCGGTCGTCAGGAGCTCGTCCCAGGTCTTGGGTTCGGCGGCGCCCGCGTTCTCGAACGTCTTCGCGTTGTACCAGACCAGGGACTTGTTGGCGGCCTTGTAGTAGACGCCGTACTGCTTCCCGCCGACCTTGCCGATGTCCTGCCAGCCCTGGGAGTAGTTCTCCTGGAGTTCCTTGAGCGCCTCGGCGCCGAGCGGCTTGGCCCACTTCTTGTCCACGGCCTGCTTGATGGCGCCGGGCTGGGGCAGCATGGCGATGTCCGGCGGCCGGCCGCCCGCGACCTTGGAGCCGAGGAAGTTGATGATGGGGTCCTGGGCGGGGACGAACGTGACCGTCGCGCCGGTGCGCTTCTCGAACTCCGCGAGGACCTTCTTGAAGTTGGCCTGCTCGGCACCCGTCCAGACGGCCGCGACCTCAAGGGTCTCGCCGTCGAGCTTGGGCAGGGTGACGGTGGAGGCGGAATCCTTGCCGCCGTCCTGTTCCTTGCCGTTGTCCTTGTCGTCGCCGCCGCAGGCGGTGAGGGAGAGGGCGAGGGCGCCGGCGAAGACGGCCGCCGCGGCCCTGGCGGCCCTGCGTGTCCGGTTCTTGCTGCTCGTGCTGTGCATCACTGCCCCGTTCTTCGTGCCTCGTCGAACGTTCGAGCGCTGTCCCGTGGGTCTGGTCTACGCCCTGCCCTGGGGGTCGGCAAGAGCGCGTCCTCTGTCAACCCGGGGATCGTGACCGCCTCGTGACCAGGCACCCGGCGACGGGCCGTCTACAGCAGGGAAGGCACCTCGGCGGCCGAGACCTCGCGGGCCGCCCGCTCCAAGGCGCTGGCCAGCAGGGCCAGATCGGTGGGGCCGTTGCCGAGCTCGCGGACGGGGCGCCTGGCCGGGGGGTCACCCATGCGGTGCCACTCCAGCGGGACGACCGTGGGCCGCAGCGTCGCCGTGCGCGGGATACGGCCGGTGACCCGGCCGGCCTGGAACGGCATGGCCCGCCCGTCCGCCCGGACGAGCCGGCCCCGCCCGGGCGCCGGGGCGTCCGGGCCGGTCGTCACGGCGTCCAGCGTCACCCTCAGGGTGGCCCGCCGGGCGAGCTCCGACTCCGCCGCCCGGCCCCCGAGTCCGGTCGCGGCCACCAGGTGCACGCCGAGCCGCTCGCCGTCCCGGGCCACCGCCTCCAGCGCGCGTATCACCGACCCGGCGGCCGGCCGGCCCGGCGACCCCAGGGAGGGGTGGACCAGGGCGTCCAGGTCGTCCACGACCACCACGAGCCGGGGCAGCGGCGGCACGGCGTCCGCCTGACGGCGGGCCGCGCCCGGCCGCAGCCGGATCGTCGCGCTGGGCGGCGACTCCAGATCGCCGTCACCGGCACCCGCCCCGGCCGTCCGCTGTGCGATCATCCGGCCGGTCAGCGCCCGGCCGGTGTGCCACTCGGTGAAGTCGGACCGCCCGAGCAGCTCGGCACGCCGCTTCAGCTCGGCGCTCAGCGACTGCGCGAACTCCCGCATCCGGACCGGGTCGTTGGCGCTGAGGTGCGTGGTGACATGCGGGACGTCCGTGCACACGCCCAGGCCCTCGCCGTGACCGCCGCCCGCGCAGACGGTGTCACGGCCGTCGATCAGCACGACGCCCAGCCGGTCCGGCCGCTCCGCCGCCGCGAGCGACGCGACGACGGCCCGCAGCAGCTCGGTGCGCCCGGCGGCGGGCGGCCCCTCCACCAGCAGATGCGGCCCCTCGGCGCCGAGGTCCACGCCGACCGGCCCGTGCGGTCCCGCGCCGAGCACGGCGTTCACCCGGCCGCCCAGCGCCTCGGTGTCGTCGGCCGCGTCGGCCCAACGCGCCATCAGGGACGCCGGGGTGGCCCGCGCCAGCCCCAACTCGTCCAGCAGCCGCGCCGACTGGGGCAGCGGCACGGACACCCGCACCCGGCCCTTCCCGGCCGCCCGCTCCGTGCGCAGCGGCGCCAGCGCCCGCGCGAAACGCTCCGCCCAGGCGAGGGACACGGCGTCCACGGTGGCCACCGTGCCGTGGCCGACCGGGCCGCGCGCCGCGCCGTCACGGCCTGTCTCGGCCGCGCCGGGCGCACCCCCGTCGGGCGCCACCCGCATCAGCCGCAGGGCCGTCGCCACGTCACCGCTGAGCAGCGCGACCGCGCCGCAGGCGCGGAACGCCGGGGCCACCGCGCAGGCCGCCTCGTAGGTGTCCGTGACCGGGGAGGCGGGGGACGCCGCCGCCGTCTCGGCGAGGCACACCACGTGGATGCCCGCCCGCGGGCCCTCCAGGGCCAGCCGGGCCACCGCCTCGCGCAGGTCCGCGCCGCCGGGATCGCCGTCCACGACGAGCACGGAGTACGGGCCGGTGAACTCCGGTGCCCCGGCGGCCGGTTCGCCGGCCCGCGCCCAGGAGGGGCGGTGCCCGGCGGCGCGCGGTGCGGGTACCCGGCCCTCCGGCGCCCGGGCGTCGTCGTCACGGCCCGTCAGATCCTCCAGGCGCCGCAGCAGCTCCTCCACGCGCGCGGTGGCCTGTTCGCGGTCGTAGGCCAGCAGCAGCCGGCAGTCCTGGCCGTGGCCCGGGCGGACGTGCGGGAGCCAGCCCAGCCACGCCCACTCGGCGGTGCGCTCGGGCACCGGGCGGGCCCGGTCCGCGCTGACCAGCACGATCTCCAGGGTGTCCGGCGACTGCAGCGCGGCGAGCTGGGCGAGCACGGCGCGGGTCAACCCGGCGAGGCGCTCGCGCGGCCCGGCCAGCCCCAGCGCCCCGGCCTCACGCAGATCGGCGGTCACCGGCACGGCCGGCAGCAGGCCCGAGCCGTCGGGCGCCGCGCGGTCGGCGGTGCCGAGCCGCACCGTGAGGGCCTCGGGGTGGCCGTGGGCCCGCTCCCAGAGGCGCGGGCCCGGGCCGAGGGCGGTCAGCAGCAGCGACGCCGGGTCCGGCCAGGTCTCGGGCAGCATCGCGCCGCGCCCCGCCGCGGTGGGGCCGGACGGCTCGGCCGGATCGGCCGGTTCGTCCTCGTACGTCTCGTCCGCGGCGGGCTCCGGCTCGCCGCGTCCGCCGGCCAGCCGCCGCGCCCAGGCCGACAGGCCACCGCGCCTGCGCGCGCCCGCCGCCACGTCGGTGCCGCGCGGCTCGGTGTCCCGGCGGCCGGCGTCCGGCACCGGGCGGGGCCCGTCGAGCGGGCCCACCTCGAAGCCGGTGGCGTGGGTGTCACCGGCGCGCGGGCGCGGGACGGAGCCGTGCGGGCCGGGCCGCCCGGCTCGCGGCGCCCCGCCCTGCGCGGGGACGACGGGCGCTTCGCCCGGGGTGTGCTCCCGGGCGGCCGGGCCGTCGGCGGGGGCCGGGGTGCCGTCCGTCACGCGCGCGTGCACCGCCGGGCCGGTGCCTTCGCCGCCCCGCGGGCCCACGCGCACGTGTCCCTCGCCGTCCGGCTCCGTGGGCACCCGCGCGCCCGGGCCGCCGGCCGGCGCGAGCCGCAGCGTGGACTCGCCGACGCGCAGCAGCGCGCCGGGGACGAACCGCACCGGGCGGGTGGTCAGCCGGGTGCCGTCGAGCGTCGTGCCGTTCGTCGAGCCGAGGTCGGCGACCGCGACGCGGCCGTCCGCGCCGACCGTGACCGCGCAGTGCAGCCGGGAGACGTCCGGGTCGTCCAGCGGGACGTCGGCGTCGGCGGAGCGGCCGACGCGGATCTCCCCGCCGTGCAGAAGGTGGACGCCGCCCGCGTCCGGGCCGGCCACGACATGCAGCTGGGTCGGGGCCTCGTCCAGCTCGGGGTGGGGCTCGGGCGCCGCCGGGGCGCCCAGGGACAGCACCGCGCCGTCGGTCAGCGGGGGCTCGCCGAGGGTGCTGCGCCGGTCGTCGAGCCGCTCGGCGCCCGCGTAGAGCACGACCGGGCCGCCGCCGCGCTCGCCCTCGCCGGTGCGGGAGGAGCCGCTCTCGCCGGACACCGCGGAGGCCAGGGCCGAGGCCACCGCCGACAGGGCCGTGCCCGCGGGCGCCGTGACCAGCACGTCGCAGCTCGCGGCGGCGCCGCGAGCCGTGGAGGGCGGGGCCAGCGGGTCTACGACGGTCAGCCGGATCTGCATCGGCGTCAGCGGTCCCTTCTGCGCGCGGGCGCGGGCACGGAACCACCCCACCCCACACGAGCACATCGGCCAGTACTCCCCGCATCCTCGCACCTGCCACCGACAACCCGCCCCCCACCCGAAGACAAGTGATCTTGATTGGTCGGCTCTGCCCGCAAAAGTGCCGGACAACGGCCCTGCCGGTGATCACTTGAGATCGCTCACGTCCGTTCGCGGCAACCACCGGACTGAGCCGAGCGTCTTTCCTTCGAACATGTACGGGAGGCCGTACGTAAGACGCACAGAATGACGACCGCCGGCGCCCGGGGGCACGGCACTACAGTGGGTCGGAACGTAGGCAAGCAGCAGGGAGCGCGACGTGCGGCCGGTAGGCAGCAAGTACATCCTCGAGGAGCCGCTGGGTCGCGGCGCCACGGGGACCGTCTGGCGAGCCCGCCAGCGGGAGACCGCGGGCGCCGAGGCGGCCGTGCCGGGTCAGCCCGGCGAGACGGTCGCGATCAAGGTCCTCAAGGAGGAGCTCGCCGGCGACGCGGACATCGTCATGCGCTTCCTGCGCGAGCGGTCCGTGCTGCTGCGCCTGACCCACCCCAACATCGTCCGGGTCCGCGACCTGGTCGTCGAGGGCGAGCTGCTGGCCCTGGTCATGGACCTCGTCGAGGGCCCCGACCTGCACCGCTACCTGCGGGAGAACGGCCCCTTCACCCCGGTCGCGGCCTCCCTGCTCACCGCCCAGATCGCCGACGCGCTCGCCGCCAGCCACGCCGACGGCGTCGTCCACCGCGACCTGAAGCCCGCCAACGTCCTGCTGCGCCAGCGGGGCGGCGAGATGCACCCGCTGCTCACCGACTTCGGCATCGCCCGCCTCGCCGACTCCCCGGGGCTGACCCGCACCCACGAGTTCGTCGGGACGCCCGCCTACGTCGCGCCCGAGTCCGCCGAGGGCCGCCCGCAGACCTCCGCCGTCGACATCTACGGCGCCGGCATCCTGCTGTACGAGCTGGTCACCGGACGTCCGCCGTTCGGCGGCGGCTCCGCCCTCGAAGTGCTGCACCAGCACCTGAGCGCCGAACCGCGCCGCCCCTCCACGGTCCCCGACCCGCTGTGGACCGTCATAGAGCGCTGCCTGCGCAAGAACCCCGACGACCGGCCCAGCGCCGGGAACCTCGCCCGCGCCCTGCGCGTGGTCGCCGACGGCATCGGCGTGCACGCGAACTCCGCGCAGATCGCCGCCGCCGAGGGCGTCGGCGCCCTCCTCGCCCCGGACCCGTCCCCGGCCCCCGTGCCGGGCTCGGCCGACCCGACCCAGGTGCTGCCGCACGGCGCGGGCTCCTTCGACCCGAACGGCGCGACCAGCGTCCTGCCGCACACCGGCGCCGCCGATCCGACGGCGGTGATGCCGCCGGTGCCGCACGGGCCGCCCGGCGGGCCCGGCCCCGAGGACCCGCACCCCTGGCAGAACCAGCTGCGGGCCGCCCGGGACCGCAACGAACAGACCCAGGTCCAGTACCTCGACCCGAGCCAGGACCCGCTGCGCCGCCGCCCCCAGCGGCAGGTGGCCCGTCCCCAGCCGCAGCCCCAGCAGCCCCCCCAGCCCCAGCAGCGTCCGCCGCAGCGCGGCCGGCAGGGCGGCTACGCGCAGCCGCAGCAGCACCAGCCGCAGCCCTACGCCCCGCCGCGCCGGCCGCAGCAGGCTCCGCAGCGCTACGCGCCCGAGCCGCAGCGCCCGCAGCGCGAGCCGCGTGAGCCGCGCCGCCGCGGCGGCAACCCGATGCGCATCCCCGGTCTGGGCTGCCTGAAGGGCTGCCTGTTCACGATCGTCATCCTCTTCGTCGCCGGCTGGCTGGTGTGGGAACTGAGCCCGCTGCAGGAGTGGATCGGCACCGGCAAGGGCTACTGGGAGCAGCTCAGCAGCTGGGTCGGCACGGTGACCGACTGGATCGGCGACCTCGGCGGGGGTTCGGGCGGCGGTTCGGGCGGTGGCTCGGGCACCGGCTGACCCACCCGCGCGACGACGACCGCTGACGGCCGTACGGACCCCACCGGGGACCGTACGGCCTTTGCGTGTCTGGGGATTTGTCGACATCCGGCGGTGATTTCCGCCTCCGCGGTGAAGGCCGGCCACCCGACCGCGTAGTTTTGTCGACCGGGGGTTCCCAGGGTCTGCCGTCTGGGGGTCCGGGGGTCGGCCCCCGGCAGGACGCAGCGGCGGCACAACGGTCGGTAGGAGCAGTCTTGGCACGGAAGATCGGCAGCCGGTACACCGCCAACCAGATCCTGGGGCGGGGCAGCGCCGGCACGGTGTGGCTGG
Source organism: Streptomyces sp. NPDC046859 (assembly GCF_040645135.1). Lineage (NCBI taxonomy): Bacteria > Bacillati > Actinomycetota > Actinomycetes > Kitasatosporales > Streptomycetaceae > Streptomyces > Streptomyces sp. NPDC046859. The sequence goes on along the minus strand of NZ_JBEYXR010000027.1, from coordinate 30,272 downwards.
GCGAGGGACCGGAGGGCCCCGTCGCCGTCAAGCTGCTGCGCGAGGACCTCGCCTCCGACCAGGAGCTCGTGGGGCGGTTCGTGCAGGAGCGCACGGCCCTGCTCGGCCTCGAGCATCCGAACGTCGTCTCCGTCCGCGACCTGGTGGTCGACGGCAACGACCTCGCGCTCGTCATGGACCTGGTCCGCGGCACCGACCTGCGCACCCGGCTCGACCGGGACCGCAGGCTCGCGCCCGAGGCGGCGGTGGCGATCGTCGCCGACGTCGCCGACGGCCTGGCCGCGGCCCACGCGGCCGGTGTCGTGCACCGGGACGTGAAGCCGGAGAACATCCTGCTGGACATGCAGGGCCCCCTCGGCCCCGGCGGCGCCCACCCGGCCCTGCTGACCGACTTCGGTGTGGCGAAGCTCATCGACTCCCCGCGCCGCACCCGCGCCACGAAGATCATCGGCACCCCCGACTACCTGGCACCGGAGATCGTCGAGGGCCTGCCGCCCCGCGCGGCGGTGGACATCTACGCCCTCGCCACCGTCCTCTACGAGCTGCTGGCCGGCTTCACCCCGTTCGGCGGGGGCCACCCCGGCGCGGTGCTGCGCCGCCACGTCACGGAGACGGTGGCGCCGTTGCCCGGCATCCCCGACGAGCTGTGGCAGCTGATCGTCCAGTGCCTGGCCAAGGCCCCCGCCTCCCGGCTGCGCGCCTCCGAGCTCGGGGCGCGGCTGCGCGAGCTGCTGCCGCTGGTCGCCGGGATGCCGCCGCTCGACGTGGACGAGCCCGACGGGGAGCCGGAGCAGGAGGAGGTCCCGGCCGCGGGCCCGGCCGACCCGGCGGGGGAGCGGGTGCGGCGCCGGGGCGCGGTGCCGCTGGTGCCGGGCGCCCGGCCGGCCGGCTCCAACCGGGACACGCACACCTCGATGCGGGTCCCGGCCCCGGACGAGCTGGCCGGCGGCGCCCGCGGCACGGCACGGGTGCCGCGCGCGGCGGGCGCCCCGCGGCCGGGCTCGGCCCGTCACCGCGCGGCGACCAGGCGGCGCCGGCTGGCGCTGGGCGGGGCCGCGGTGGTGCTGGTGGCCGCGGCGGGCGTGGGGACCTGGCTGGCGGTCTCGGACGACGACGCCGGGGCGAGCCCGCAGGACACCCGGACCACGGCTCCCGCGGCCCCCTGACGCGCTCCCCGCGGGGCGGGGCGCCCGGCGGGGGCGGCACCCGGAGCTCGCCGCCCGGCGGAGCCGTTACGCTGGAGGCGTGGCAGTCGTCGATGTATCCGAAGAGCTCAAGTCCCTCTCCTCGACCATGGAGTCGATCGAGGCCGTTCTGGACCTCGACAAGCTGAGGGCAGACATCGCCGTGCTCGAGGAGCAGGCGGCCGCGCCGTCCCTGTGGGACAACCCGGACGAAGCGCAGAAGATCACCAGCAAGCTCTCCCACCTCCAGGCGGAGGTGAGGAAGGCCGAGGCCCTGCGCGGGCGGATCGACGATCTCGCCGTGCTGTTCGAGATGGCCGAGGAGGAGAACGACCCGGACACCCGTGCCGAGGCCGAGTCCGAGCTCGCCGCCGTCCGCAAGGCGCTGGACGAGATGGAGGTCCGCACGCTCCTGAGCGGTGAGTACGACTCCCGTGAGGCGCTGGTCAACATCCGCGCGGAGGCCGGGGGCGTCGACGCCGCCGACTTCGCGGAGCGGCTCCAGCGGATGTACCTGCGCTGGGCCGAGCAGCGCGGCTACAAGACCGAGATCTACGAGACGTCGTACGCGGAGGAGGCCGGCATCAAGTCGACCACCTTCGCCGTGCAGGTGCCGTACGCCTACGGCACCCTCTCGGTCGAGCAGGGCACGCACCGGCTGGTGCGCATCTCGCCGTTCGACAACCAGGGCCGTCGCCAGACCTCGTTCGCCGGTGTCGAGGTGCTGCCCGTGGTCGAGCAGACCGACCACATCGAGATCGACGAAACCGAGCTGCGCGTGGACGTGTACCGGTCCTCGGGCCCCGGCGGACAGGGCGTCAACACCACCGACTCCGCCGTGCGGCTGACGCACATCCCGACCGGCATCGTCGTCTCCTGCCAGAACGAGCGGTCGCAGATCCAGAACAAGGCCACCGCGATGAACGTCCTCCAGGCCAAGCTGCTGGAGCGGCGCCGCCAGGAGGAGCAGGCCAAGATGGACGCCCTCAAGGGCGACGGCGGCAACTCCTGGGGCAACCAGATGCGGTCGTACGTGCTGCACCCGTACCAGATGGTCAAGGACCTGCGGACCGACTACGAGGTCGGCAACCCCGAGGCCGTCTTCAACGGCGAGATCGACGGCTTCCTGGAGGCCGGGATTCGCTGGCGCAAGCAGCAGGAGAAGTAAGAGAAAGTCATATGTCGACAAGGCAACTGCCGCCGAACCGGCGGCAGTTGCCTTTTGTGTACCCGCATGTCTGGGTTTTACATCACACTCACAGCTTCCAACCCCAGCCAAAGAACCCGTAGTTGGACATCGCGCCCGCAACGGCCTTGACGTGCTCTTGAAAAATGGGAATGGTGAAGCGTGGCATGCGTATTTCTGGGGCGCATGTGAACCGGGGGGCTCGAGTTGCGTTACCTCCGTCGATCACGGCCGGCCCCTGAACGCCGCCTCTCTGACGATTCAGCTACTGGGGGTAGCAACCAGATGACCAAGAAGACGCGGATCCGTATCGCGCGCCTCGCCGCCGGTGCCGTGATCGCGGCCGGCGCCTCGCTGACCGCCGCGGGCGCCGCCTCCGCCGCGGAGACCGAGGACTGCATCCTCGGCATCCTGTGCGGTGACGAGGACCCGACCACTCCGCCCACCGAGGAGCCGACGGACCCGCCGACCGAGGTTCCGACGGACCCGCCGACCGAAGAGCCGACGATCCCGACGGAGCCCACCGAGGAGCCGACGGAGCCGCAGGAGCCGACCGAGCCCACCGACGAGCCGTCCAACCCGGGCAACGGGAACGGCAACGGCGGCGGCAACGGCAACGGCAATGGCGGCGGCAACAACGCCGACCCCGACGGTGGCACGTCCACCCAGGAGGAGGGCTCCTCCTCCCTGACCGACACCGGTTCGGCCGCCACCGGCACCAGCACCACCGCTCAGGGCGGCGGCGCCGAGCTGGCCGAGACGGGTGCCGCGCAGACCACGTTCCTGCTGGTCGGCGCCGCCACCATGATCGCCGGCGGTGTCGGCTTCCGCTTCCTGCCGCGCCTCGTGGGCGGCCGTGGCGGTGCCGCTGCCTGACGGTAGCCGTCACGCGCACACCGCGTGAGCGACGCCTTACGGCCGAGGGGCCCGGAGCGATCTTCGCTCCGGGCCCCTCGTCATGTCCGCTCGTGGGGGAGGTGGTGCCTCACACCGTCTGGTGCGCCAGCAGGGCCACCGCCGCGATCAGCACCGCGAGCAGGGCGACCAGCGCCATCGGGTTCAGATTCGCGAACGGGTTCTCCTGCTGGAGCCGCTGGCGGTTCGCCCGGCAGACGGGGCAGCGGCCCTCGCTCACGGGTGCGGCGCAGTTCGCGCACACCAACCGGTCGTACGTCATGCGCCGCCCTCCTCGCGCTGTCCCTCCGAGGGGTTCAACGGGTCCGGTCCCGGATACGTTCCCCTCTCTCCCTACTGTGCCAGGTTCCCCCGCAAAGGGCGCGGGCGCTCTCTCAGGGCGTAGTCGGCACCGGTACAAATGCGCACAACTCTTTACACAACCCCTACGGTGCCTGCGCTCCCCCGCCCGGTTCGCGTATGGTCACGCACACCTACCCCCGGCGACCCGTGGTGCATCCGTGATCCGATTCGACAACGTCTCCAAGGTCTACCCCAAGCAGACCCGCCCCGCACTCAGGGATGTGTCCCTGGAAGTGGAGAAGGGCGAGTTCGTCTTCCTCGTGGGGTCCTCCGGCTCCGGAAAGTCCACCTTCCTGCGGCTCGTCCTCCGCGAGGAGCGGTGCAGCCACGGACAGGTGCACGTCCTGGGCAAGGACCTCGCCCGCATCTCCAACTGGAAGGTGCCGCAGATCCGCCGCCAGCTCGGGACGGTGTTCCAGGACTTCCGCCTCCTGCCCAACAAGACCGTCGGCGAGAACGTCGCCTTCGCGCAGGAGGTCATCGGCAAGTCGCGCGGCGAGATCCGCAAGTCCGTGCCGCAGGTGCTCGACCTCGTCGGGCTCGGCGGCAAGGAGGACCGGATGCCGGGCGAGCTGTCCGGCGGTGAGCAGCAGCGGGTGGCGATCGCCCGTGCCTTCGTGAACCGGCCCAAGCTGCTCATCTGCGACGAGCCCACCGGCAACCTCGACCCGCAGACCTCCGTCGGCATCATGAAGCTGCTGGACCGGATCAACCGGACCGGCACGACCGTCGTGATGGCCACGCACGATCAGAACATCGTGGACCAGATGCGCAAGCGCGTCATCGAGCTGGAGAAGGGCCGCCTCGTCCGCGACCAGGCACGCGGCGTCTACGGCTACCAGCACTGACCCGTACCAGTCCACGGAAAGGCCTGAAAGAGACGCCATGCGCGCCCAGTTCGTACTCTCCGAGATCGGTGTCGGTCTCCGCCGCAACCTGACGATGACGTTCGCCGTCATCGTCTCCGTCGCCCTGTCGCTCGCCCTGTTCGGCGGGTCGCTCCTGATGAGCGACCAGGTCAACACCATGAAGGGCTACTGGTACGACAAGGTCAACGTCTCCGTCTTCCTCTGCAACAAGAGCGACGCGGAGTCCGACCCCAACTGCGCCAAGGGCGCGGTCACCGAGGACCAGAAGAAGGAGATCCGCACCGACCTCGACAAGATGACGGTCGTCGACGAGGTGACGTACGAGTCCCAGGACCAGGCGTACAAGCACTACAAGGAGCAGTTCGGCGACTCCCCGCTGGCCGCTTCGCTGACGCCGGACCAGATGCAGGAGTCGTACCGGATCAAGCTGAAGGACCCCGAGAAGTACGAGGTCGTCGCCACCGCCTTCGACGGGCGGGACGGCGTGCAGTCCGTGCAGGACCAGAAGGGCATCCTGGACAACCTCTTCGGGCTGCTCAACGGCATGAACTGGGCCGCGCGGGCGGTGATGGCGCTGATGCTCGTCGTCGCGCTCATGCTCATCGTCAACACCGTGCGGGTCTCCGCGTTCAGCCGGCGCCGCGAGACCGGGATCATGCGCCTGGTCGGCGCCTCCGGCTTCTACATCCAGGCGCCGTTCATCATGGAGGCCGCCGTCGCCGGGCTCATCGGCGGCACGGTCGCCTGCGGCTTCCTGGTGATCGCGCGGTACTTCATCATCGACCACGGCCTCGCCCTGTCGGAGAAGCTCAATCTGATCAACTTCATCGGCTGGGACGCGGTGTTGACCAAGCTGCCGCTCATCCTCGCCACGAGCCTTCTGATGCCGGCGCTGGCGGCGTTCTTCGCGTTGCGCAAGTACCTCAAGGTGTGACCAACGCCAAGGGGGCCGTACGGGGATCGGACCGTGCGGCCCCTTCGCGTTGTCCTAGACTCACCGGCATGTCAGGCCGTGACCCGTTCTGTCAGCCCCGCCGCTTCGGCCGCGGGGCCGCCCTGACATTGGTGTTCGCGAGCGTGCTCGTCGCCGGTGCGGCGACCGGCTCCCTGCCCGGACCCGAGCGGAAGTCCCCGTCCGGCACCGCCCGTTCGGCAAGCCCGGGGCCCCGGCACGAGGACGTCGCCGCGGCCGCCGCCGACGCCATGGCGGCCGGCAAGTCCCCCGTGGAGGCCGCCGAACGGGCGGTCAGCCGCAGCGGGGACCGCTGGGGGGCCATCTACTCCCGCGGCGAGTACGAGGAGTTCCAGGAGGCCCTCGACGGCCGGTACACCGGGGTCGGGCTGTGGGCCCGGCGCCAGCGCGACGACGCCGTCGAGGTGACGAAGGTGCGCGCCGGCTCGCCCGCGGCCGAGGCCGGCATCAAGGTGGGGGACCGGCTGCGCAGCGTCGACGGCGCGAAGGTCGACGGCCGCCCCGTCAGCGAGGTCGTCGCCCTGCTGAGGGGCGACGCCCAGGACGCGGCCGCCGGCACGTCCGTCGTGGTGGGCCTGGAGCGCGGCGGCCGCGCCTGGGAGCTCACCCTGCGCCGGGCCAGGCTCTCCACCGACCCGGTCACCGTGCGGAAGGGCGCCGGCGGTGTCACCGTCATCCGGATCGCCTCCTTCACCAAGGGCAGCGGGGACGCCGTGCGCGCCGCCCTGCGCCGGACGCCCTCCGCCGCCGGGGTCGTCCTCGACCTGCGCGGCAACTCCGGCGGCCTGGTCACCGAGGCCGTCACGGCCGCCTCCGCCTTCCTCGACGGCGGGCTCGTCGCCACCTACGACGTCGACGGCGACCAGCGCGCCCTGCACGCCGATCCGGGCGGTGACACCGGCCGGCCCCTCGTCGCGCTGGTCGACGGCGGCACGATGAGCGCCGCGGAACTGCTCACCGGCGCCCTCCAGGACCGCGGACGCGCCGTCGTCGTGGGCAGCCGCACCTTCGGCAAGGGCTCCGTGCAGATGCCGAGCCGGCTGCCCGACGGGTCCGTGGCCGAGCTGACCGTCGGCCACTACCGCACTCCGTCCGGGCGGACCGTGGACGGGCGGGGCATCGCACCCGACCTGGAGGCGGACCAGCAGGTCCTGCAGCGGGCCGAGACGGTCCTCAGCGGCCTCGGCGACTCGTAAAACGGCTTCCCGCCGACCCCGTCCGTAGTGCGAAAATGGACGGCACTATGAGCAAGGGAATGTACGTACCGAAGGAGTCCCAGCCCAAGCAGGGCGGGTCCGCAGCGAAGGCCAGGGACGGCGAGAAGGGCGGCAGCAAGAAGATCGTCGCCCAGAACAAGAAGGCCCGGCACGACTACGCGATCATCGACACCTACGAGGCCGGTCTGGTGCTCATGGGCACCGAGGTCAAGTCGCTGCGCGAGGGCCGCACGTCGCTGACCGACGGCTTCGTCCAGATCGACGGGGGCGAGGCGTGGCTGCACAACGCCCACATCCCGGAGTACCACCAGGGCAGCTGGACCAACCACTCCGCGCGCCGCAAGCGCAAGCTGCTCCTGCACCGGGAGGAGATCGACAAGCTGGAGGCGAAGTCCCAGGAGACCGGGCACACCATCGTGCCCCTCGCCCTGTACTTCAGGGACGGGCGCGCCAAGGCCGAGATCGCGCTCGCGCGCGGCAAGAAGGAGTACGACAAGCGGCAGACCCTGCGGGAGAAGCAGGACCGGCGGGAGTCGGACCGCGCGATCGCGGCGGCCCGGCGCCGGCAGCGGGGCCAGTGACGGGCGGGAATGCACTGGCATCGTCCGGCGTTGGTCACGTACGATGGCATCGCACCTCACAGAGGGTGCGGCTTTTGAAAACACCACATGGGGATGATCGGTTTCGACAGCGGATGTCGAAGCAGGGGAAGCGTGTCGAGGAAGCGGCAATGATCTCGTAAACCATATGTCGCAAAAAATAATCGCCAACACCAAGCGCGATTCCTTCGCCCTCGCTGCCTAAGTAGCGACTTGCGAAGTGTCAGCCCGGGGCTGTTCCCGACCCGGATCCTGGCATCAGCTAGGGAACTAAACCTTGATCCCGGTCACGGGGTGAAGAGGGAAACCAAACAGTGACTGGGCCCGTCGGCGACTTGTTCGCGTGATCGCCGGGGCCGAGAAAATCACAGCGAACTGCACACGGAGAAGCCCTGCTTTTGCACCGTTGGACGCGGGTTCGATTCCCGCCATCTCCACGATCGAGAAGGCTCCGGCCCTCTCACCCATGTCGGCACAGGCCCCGTCGCTTCCGAGCGGCGGGGCCTGCGTCGTTCATGACACCGCCGCGCCGGGTGTGGGGTGCGTCACAGGCCACCATGCGGCAGACGCCCGTTGTGGTGTCCGGCCCCATATCGGCGTCCGGCAGGCGCTTCTACGGTCCTTCCGCATGACACCGACCAGAGCCGCACGACCTCGACTCGCCGTCCTGGTGACCCTGCTGGTCGCCCTGACCGCCGCGTTCCTCACCCCCGGCCGGGCCGCCGCCGCCTCGCTCCAGGAGGTGACCGGCTTCGGGTCCAACCCCGGCGCCCTGCGCATGTTCCGGTACGTCCCCGACGGACTGCCCGCCGGCCGGCCGGTGGTCGTCGCGCTGCACGGGTGCACCCAGGACGCCGCCGGGTACGGCACCGGCAGCGGATGGATCCAGCTCGCCGACCGCTGGAAGTTCTCCGTCGTGCTGCCGCAGCAGCAGACCGCCAACAACCTCTCCTCCTGCTTCAACTGGTTCCAGACCGGGGACATCGCGCGCGGCCAGGGCGAGGCCGCGTCGATCGCGCAGATGGTGGACCGCCAGCTCGCCGACACCTCCGGTGACGCCTCCCGGGTCCAGGTGACCGGGCTGTCCGCCGGGGGCGGCATGACCGCCGTGATGATGTCGGCCTACCCGGAGAAGTTCGCGGCCGGGGGGATCGTGGCCGGGCTGCCGTACGGGTGCGCGCAGGCCGCCGGGTCGCCGTACGTCTGCATGTACGTCGGCGCCACCCAGACCGCCCGGCAGTGGGGCGACCGGGTGCGGGCCGCGCGGCCCGGGTACACCGGGCCCTGGCCCACGCTCGTCGCCTTCCAGGGCACGGCCGACTACACCGTGAAGCCGGTCAATATGACCGACCTGGCCCGGCAGTGGACCGACGTGCACGGCACCGACCAGACCGCCGACGTCGGCGACACGGTCGCCGGGTTCCCGCACCAGGTGTTCCGGGACGCCTCCGGGCGCGCGGTCGTGGAGACGTACAGCCTCACCGGGATGGGCCACGGGCAGCCCGTCGATCCCGGCAGCGGCGCCGAGCAGTGCGGGACCGCCGGGGCGTATCTGCTCGACGTGAACCTGTGCGCCGCCTACCGGATGGGCCGGGCCTGGGGGCTGGGCTGAGGCGAGGCGGTCTGTCGCCGCGGTCCGTCGTCCGGGATGCTGCTGAGGCATGAGCAGACCCGTGAACGATCGTGGGACAGGACCCGCCTCCCGGGCCCGCAGGTGGGGATGGCCGGTGGCGCTGGCACTGGTCGCCGCCGTCCTCGGGCCCGGGGCGCAGGCCGGCGCGGACTCCGACCGCTCCGGCCTGCCGGAGGCCGTCGACGCCGTCCTCGGGGACCCGCGGATGGAGGGCGGGACGGCGAGCGTCGTCGTCGCGGACGCGGCCACCGGGGAGGTGCTGTACCAGCACCTGCCCTCGACCCGGCTGATGCCCGCCTCCAACACCAAACTGGCCACGTCGGCCGCCGCGATGGACGTCCTCGGCCCCGGACACCGGTTCGGCACCGATGTGCTGACGACCGGGCGGCGTCACGGCCGCGTGCTCGACGGGGACCTGTATCTGCGGGGCACGGGGGACCCGGCCCTGCTCGCCGAGGACCTCGACGGGCTCGCCGCCCGGCTGGCCGCGTCCGGCGTCCGCCGCGTCGAGGGGCGGCTCGTCGCCGACGACACCCGCTTCGACGACCGGCGCCTCGGGCGCTCCTGGGCCGCCGACGACGAGTCCGCCTACTACTCGGCGCAGATCAGCGCTCTGAGTCTGGCACCGGACACCGACTACGACACCGGCACGGTGATCGTCACCGTGCGGCCGGGGGCGTCGGCGGGCGACGCGCCCGTCGTCACCGTCACGCCCGACACCGGGTACGTCGACGTCGAGGTGGACGCCAGGACCGTGGCCGCCGGCGGGGAGGACACGCTCACCGTCGAGCGGGAGCACGGCACGAACACCGTGGTGGTCTCCGGGGCCACTCCGGCCGGGGGCTCCGGGGCCAAGGAGTGGATCAGCGTCTGGGAGCCCACCGGCTACGCCGCCGCCGTCTTCCGGGAGGCGCTCGCGGACCACGGCATCGCGGTCACCGGGCCCACCCGGCTCGGCCGGCCGACCCCCGCGGGCGCACGGCGGCTGGCCTCGCACACCTCCATGCCGCTGAAGGACCTGCTCGTGCCGTTCATGAAGCTGTCCAACAACATGCACGCCGAGATCCTCACCAAGGCCATGGGGTACGCGGCCGCCCGGGAGGGCACCTGGGAGGCCGGGCTCGCGGCGGTCGGCGGCTATCTGGAGCGGGCCGGCGTCGGCAGGGACCGGATCCGGCAGGTCGACGGCTCGGGGCTGTCGCGGATGGACGCCTTCCCGGCGGACCAGCTCGTCCGGCTGCTGCGGGCCGTGCGCGCCGAGCCCTGGTACGCCGACTGGTACCGCGCGCTGCCCGTCGCCTGCCATCCCGACCGGTTCACCGGCGGCACGCTGCGCTCGCGGATGTGCGGGACGCCGGCCGCGCTCAACGCCCGCGCGAAGACCGGGTCGTTGACCGGCGCGTCGGCCCTGTCGGGCTATGTCACCGACGCGGACGGACGCGAACTCGTCTTCGCCGTCGTCCTCAACAACTACCTCGCCTCGTCGGTGAAGGCGCTGGAGGACGCGATCGTGGTGACCCTGGCCGGGTCGCGGGAGGAGGCCGCGGTGCCGGCTCCCGCGCTCAGGAGCGGGGGGCGCGGCGACCTCGAGTGCGCGTGGCGCAAGCCCGCCCTGTGCTGAACGGAGGATGGCCCGCCCCGGACCCGTACGGGGGATTTCCGGATCCGGGGCGGTGCCGGTGCCACGGCCGTGTGGGAGAGGCCGCGGCTGTTCGGGGCGCCGGCGACGGGGGAGGACGCCGGCGCGGCCCTCAGGGGACAGGGGTCACGCGAAGGCGGGCGCGTTGCGCTTGGCCCAGCCCGCGAAGGAGCCCGCGGGACGGCCGAGGAGTCGCTCGACGTCGGGGCTGACGCGCTGCTCGGCGGGCAGCGGCTCACCGAGGATGTCGAGCGTGCCGTCGATGACCGGCTCCGGCATGAACCGCGCCATGTGCTCGCGCGCCTGCTCGCGGGTCAGCTCGACGAAGCCGACCTCCTCGCCGATGGCCTCGGCGAGCGCGGCGGCCTGCTCGCGCGGGGTGACGGCGGCCGGACCGGTCAGCTCGTACGTCCTGCCGGAGTGGCCCTCCTCGCGCAGCACCACGGCCGCCACGGCGGAGATGTCCGCCGGGTCGACGACGGGCAGGGCCACGTCGGCGAACGGGGCGATCACCGCGCGCTGGGTGCGGACCGTCTCGATCCAGGCGTAGGCGTTGGAGGCGAACCCGCCCGGGCGCAGGATCGTCCAGTCCAGGCCGGAGCCGCGCACGGCCTCCTCGAACTCCCGCAGCCGGCCGTGCGAGAGGGCGTCCGGGCGGGTGGCGTTGATCTGCGAGGACAGCAGCACCACGCGCCGCACCCCGGCCTCCCGGGCCGCGGCCAGCACCTCGGTCGCGGGTGCGCCGCCGCCCAGCAGATCACCGGCGAGCAGCAGGAACAGGGCCTCGGCGCCCTCCAGGGCGGGGCCGAGGGTCGAAGGATCGGCGAGGTCGGCGCGGACATGCCGCGCTCCCTCCGGCAGGTCGTGGGAGAGGGGATTGCGGGAGACGGCCGTGACCTTCTCGCCCGCGGCGGCGAGCGCCTCGACGAGCGGACGGCCGACATTCCCGGAGGCTCCGGTGACAACGATCATGAGAACTCCCAAAAGCGTGTGAACAAGGGTGAGTTGGTGCCAAGCGGTGCGATGTCTTCGACAGTAGCATCCTCGGTATAGTAGGTACCTAGAGGAAAGTGACTAGGGAGTCGCCGCGTCCTCCAGTTCCTCGTAGCGGACCAGCAGAGCGCGGCCCAGCCGGGCCAGTCGGGCGCGGGCCGCGGGCGGCCCCACCACCTCCACCCGGTCGGCCAGACCCGCCAGTTGCGCCGCCAGCACCTCCAGGGACGGCCCGGCGGCCTCGATCTCCCGGCGGCCGTCGCGGAGCAGCCGCCCGATCCGCAGCCGCCCGCCGAACAGCCGCTGCAGCACGGGCAGGGCGTCCTGGTCGGCGCGGGCCGTCACGGTCGCCGCGAGCAGCCGGTCCTCCAGCCGGCCGGCCAGCGACCGCCAGGCCGCCGCCAGATCGAAACCGGCGGGCCGCCGCACCGGCTCACCGGTGGGCTCCGCCGAGGAGACCCGGCCCAGCCGGAAGGACCGCAGGCCGTGCGCGGTGCCGGCCACCAGGTACCAGTGGCCCGCCTTGTGGACGAGACCGAGCGGGTCCACGGTCCGCTCGTCCGGCTCCTCGCCGGGGCGGGCGTACCCCAGCCGGACCCGCACCCCGTCGAGGACCGCGTGCTCCAGCGCCGCCAGATGCGGATCGGCCGCCGTCACGGCGGTGCCCGACCAGTCCAGCTCGTCGACGATCCGCGCCCGGGACGCCGCCTCCGCGTGCGGCCGCAGCGGCTCCGGCACCGCGCGCAGCAGCTTGCGCAGCGCCGAGCGCAGTTCGGGGGAGGCGCCCGACGAGCCGGCCGCCAGGAACAGGGCCCGTACCTCCGGCGAGGTCAGCCCGGTCAGATCCGTGCGCGCCCCGCCGACCAGTTGCCAGCCGCCGCCCCGGCCGCGCTGCGCGTAGACGGGGACGCCGGACGCGGTCAGGGCCTCCAGGTCGCGCCGCGCGGTCCGCTCGGACACCTCCAGCTCGGCGGCGAGCTCCGCCGCGGTGACCCGGCCGCGCGCCTGGAGGAACAGCAGGGCCGCCACCAGCCGGTCAGCGCGCATCACTGATCACCCCTTCGGGAAAATAGGCCGGAGGGTGGCCCATTTCGCCGGAAGACTCGACGGCATGACCGATCCCGTGAACACTTCCGCCACCCCGCTCGCCGACCCCCGCGACGGCCTGTTCAAGGCCGTCGACCTCGCCGGTGACGTGCTCGCCGCCGTACGGCCCGAGGACCACGACCGCACCACGCCCTGTCCTGACTACTCGGTGCGCCAACTGTCCCTCCACCTCGTCTCCGTGCTCCGCCGGGTCGCCGTGATCGGCGCGGGCGGGCAGTTCTTCTCCGTCCCGCACTTCGCCGAGGACGTCGCCGACGGCGCCTGGACCGAGGCCTGGGCCGCCGGGACGAAGGAACTGCGCTCCGTCTGGTCGGATCCGGCGGTCCTCGGCCGGGAGATCGGGCTGCCCTGGGGTCCCGTCCCCGGCGCCGCCGCCGCGGTCATCTACACCAATGAGTTCGTGCTGCACACCTGGGACCTGGCCAAGGCGACCGGCCAGAAGCCCGCGTGGGACGACGCCGTACTGGCCGCTCCGCTGGCCGCGATGCACCGGGCCGTGCCCCGCGAACCGCGCGGCGGGCAGGTGCCGTTCGGTCCCGTCGTCGACGTCCCGGACGACGCCCCCGCCATCGACCGCCTGGTCGGCTGGTACGGCCGCAGGCCCTGACCCCGTCGCCGCCCGCGGGTGCCCGGAGGGGAGGGCACCCGCCGGCGGCCGGCCGGCGCTCAGGCGCCTATGGACTGCGGGAAACGGAAGAACCGGTGCGGGTCGTACGTGTTCTTGACCCGGGCCAGCCGCGGGTAGTTCTCCGCGTAGTACGACTGCTTCCAGTCCGTCAGCGAGGGGTCCATCCAGTTCTGGTAGCTCTCGCCGTTGGACAGCGGGTCGATCGTGGCGAAGCCCCGGTCGACCCAGGCGTTCGCGACCGCCTTGGCCTCGTCGGTCACCTGGGCCGGATCGTTGATCAGGACCCGGTAGTTGACCGAGAAGAGTGTGTCGCGGTGCACGTACGCGGTCGCCGTGCGGGACAGCTCGTTGGCGGCGCCGCCGAAGAAGTGGAAGTCCAGGTAGCGCGCCTGGCCCGCCCTGCGGTCCGCGTCGAACGCCGTCATGACGTCCGCCCAGCCGCTCGCCGCGTACGGCGCGCTGCCCAGACGGGTGCGCTCCAGGCCGTAGGCGGGGCGGGACAGGGTGCCGGCGGGCGTCTTCTCGGAGCGCTGGCAGTGGTCCTCGGTGAGGGTGGCGCAGCCGAAGATCATCATCATGAGCTGCTGGTACGTCATCACGCCGTCCTGGCGCTGGACCGGCGCACCGGTCAGGGCGAGCAACCGGGCGCTCTCGGCGCTCAGTTCGGCCGGGGTGCCGCGGGAGGCGAGGAAGACGTTGGCCTGCGGCACCGAGCCCGGCGCCGCGTCGGGCTGCACCACGTAGGCGCCGCCACCGATCGTGTGCGGGGCGTCCACCAGCCAGCGGGCCACGCCGTCGAGGACGTCGGCCATCCGGTCGTAGGGGAAGATCAGGTTGCTGATCGCCATCTGGTCCCCGGTGTGCGGGGTCACCGTGAACCGGGTCACGACGCCGAAGTTGCCGCCGCCGCCCCCGCGGATCGCCCAGAACAGGTCCGGGTTCTGCTTCGCCGAGGCGGTCACCACGCGCCCGTCGGCCAGCACCACCTGCGCGGCGGTCACCGCGTCGCAGGCCATGCCGGTCGGCCGGGTCAGGAAGCCGAAGCCGCCGCCCTGCAGGAAGCCGCCCGCGCACACCGTCGGGCAGCCGCCCTCGCTGACCACCAGGTGGTGCGGGGCCAGCGCGTTGAGGATGGTGACGTTCTTCGCGCCGGGGCCGATCTCCACCGACGAGGCGCTCTTCACCGTCACGGCGCCGAGCTGGGACACGTCGATGATCAGGCCCGGCGTCGTGGACCAGCCGCCGTAGTTGTGGCCGCCGCTGCGGACCGCGGTGCGCACGCCGTGGTCCTGGGCGAAGCGCACACACAGCGAGACGTCCTCGGCGCTGCGGCAGTAGGCGACGGCCTGCGGGTTCACCGCGTCGAACTGCCCGAGCTCCAGCTGCCGGGCGACGGTGTAGTAGGGGTCGGACGGCAGCACGAGCCGGCCCGAGAGGCGGGCCGCGAGCCGGCCGTAGGGCACGCCCGAGCCTTCGGCGGCCACCGGAACGGAGGGTACGAGAGCGAGACCGGCGGCTGCGGAGCCGGCGCCGAGCAGGGTTCTACGACTGATCACACGGTGTCCCAGAGTCGATACGGGTGACGGACGGTCGGGGGAGCGGCCCGCACAGGGTGTGGCGCTTGGGGGTGACACCACGCCCTGTGCGGGCCGGATCGGGGGCGGCGGTCAGGAGACCTTCTTGCCGCGCATGGCGGACTTGGCGACGCCCTTGAGCATCGCGCGGCCCAGGTCGCGCATCTCCTTGGGGCCGTTGGTGCTGGCCCACCACATGAACTTGATCATCGTGGGGGTGGTGGCCCGGTAGAAGCGGTGGTCCTCGCCGTCCTTCCAGCCGAACGGCGTGTTGACCGACTCGCAGTCGTTGATGGCCTGGAAGACGATGTCGGCCGCCTTGTCGCCGTCGATCTCGCCGGCCTCGTACTTCAGGCAGGTCTCGTGGGTGACGTCGAGCAGATGCTTGAAGGCGTGGCTGTCCGGCCACCACAGGCCCGGGTAGGGCGCCTTCTCCATCTCGCGGAAGTGGCGGTCGTCGCCGTCCAGGACGAACTCCTGGCGGGCCTGGATCTGGCGCATGGTGGCGGGCGTGGTGAAGCAGGCCCACACCCGGAACACCGCGTTCCAGAGCCGGAAGTGGGAGAACGCGATGTACGAGCTGTTCACGATCATGTCGTTGTACGTGAGCAGGCCCTGCTCCAGGCGCTCCACGTACTCGAAGCGCTCGGCGGAGAAGTCGTCGTCGCGCAGCGCCTCCAGGACGCGGTAGCACAGGGCGTCCACCACCTCGAAGGTGTTGGACAGGCCGCGCGAGTACAGCGGGTCCACGAACCCGGCCGCGTGCGACATCAGGCACCAGCGGTCGCCCACGGTCTGCTTCGAGGAGTACTGGATGCGGTCCGGCGTGGAGATCCACTCACGCACCCGGCGCGCGCCCTCGAACTGGCGCTTCACGGCCGGGTACATGTCGAGGTAGTGCTGGAACTCCTCGTCCGGCGTCTTGTCCTTTGGCTGCGGGTACAGCCGCTCGTCGAAGGTCAGCCCGACGCTGCACATCGGGTTGCGGGAGTCCTTGTAGTTGTCGAACGGGATGATCCAGAACCAGCCGCGCTCGATCAGATGGTGCAGGGTGCCGCCGTGGAAGGGGGACTCGGCGGGCGGACGCAGCGCGTCGGGGTAGTTGCACACGTCGTCGTAGGGCTTGATGCCGACGTAGTGCGTGAACATGGAGCGGGCGTGGTGCCGGATCCGCGACGGCTTCTCGCGCAGGTCGAACTTCTGGGCGAGCGGGGAGCGGAAACCGCTGGCGTCGATGAGGTACTTCGCGCGGAAGACCTCGCCGTTCTGGCCGGTGACCGTGACGCCCTCGTCGTCGAAGTCCAGGTCGGTGGCCCGCCAGTTCTGGCGCAGCGTGCAGCCGTACTTCGCGGCCACGTTGAAGTAGTAGGTGTCGGTGTCCTGGCGGAACATGTGCGACGCCTCGGTGAGCATCTTCGGGATGACGAACATCGTCGCCTCGCGCGGGTCCGGCTCCCGGTCCGGGACGTGCCGCACGAAACCGAAGCTCTGCTTCCTGCCGTGGTGGGCGCCGATGTACTTGGTGACGGCCTTGATGTCGAGCAGGTGCTTGAGCTCGGGCACGTCGTAGCGCACGGCGAGGATGTGCAGCCACTCCACGAGCTGCGGGTTCTGCGACTCGCCGACCGCGAACCGCGGGTGCTGGCCGGCGTCGACGAGCACCACCTTCGCGCCCTGCCGGGCCAGGATCGCGCCGGTGATCGAACCGCCGATCCCGGCGCCCAGGATGATGACGTCGCACTCGGTCCCCTCGCCGGGCCTCGGCGCCGTCTTCTGCGTCTCGGCCTTGCTGGGCATCTCTGTCTCGGCCTTGCCGGTCAACTCGGGACTCCTCTTCTGGCGGTGGGGGCTCAGCCGGCGGCGGGGGCGCCGAACCAGCGCTGCAGGGCGGTGGCCAGACCGTCGGCGGTGCCGTCCGTCCCGACCCAGGCGATGTAGCCGTCGGGGCGCACCAGCAGGTCGGCGGCGGGGGCCTCCGGGTCGGGCCGGGAGGCGGCGACGACGTCCACGCGGTCGGCCCAGCCGGCGGCGGCCTTCGTCAGGGCCTCGCCGCCGCGCAGGTTCAGCAGCAGCGGGCGGCCGCGCGTGAGCAGCTCGTACGTGCTGGTCTTCTCGTCGCCGGCCAGCAGGTCCTGGTCGGGCAGCCGGCGGCCGAGCAGCGGGTGCCCGCCCTCGCCCATGTCGTAGGTGATGTCGAGGCCGGTGACCAGGCCGACCAGGTGCTTGCGGACCGCCTCGATGCCGACGAGTTCGCCGAACAGCTCGCGCAGCGGCTGCATCTCGGGCCCGCCGAGGTAGAGGGAGCGCTGCACCAGGGTGTTGGCGACGATCCGGCCGCCGACCGGGTGGCGCTCGGTGTGGTACGTGTCCAGCAGCCCCTCGGGCGCGTGGCCCTTGAGCGCGGCGGCGAGTTTCCAGCCCAGGTTCACCACGTCGCCGACGCCGGCGCTGATGCCCTGCGCGCCGATCGGGAGGTGGATGTGGGCGGCGTCGCCGGCCAGGAAGACCCGGCCCGCGCGGTACTCGGCGGCCTGCCGGCTGGCGTCGGTGAAGTAGCTGGTCCACAGCGGCCGGTGGCCGGTGATGTCCTCACCGGTGACGCGCTGGAAGGCGGCGGCCACCTCGGGGAAGGTGGGCGCCTCCGTCGTCGGGCGGACCCCGGCGCCGCGCTCGAAGACGACCACACGGGTGGCCTGCGGGCCCAGCGGCAGCACCACGACCATGCCGGACTCGCCGACCTCGCCCGTCGGGCGGATGCGCAGCTCGTTGGTGGCGACGTCGGCCATCAGCATCTCGATGGTGGCGCTCGTGCCGGGGAAGTCGATGCCGGCCAGGCGCCGCACGGTGGAGCGGGCGCCGTCACAGCCGACGAGGTAGGCGGCGCGCAGCGTCTGGACGCCGTCGGGTCCGGCGACCTCCACGGTGACGCCGTCGTCGTCCTGCGTCATGCCGACGACCTCGTGCCCGCGGCGGACCTCGGCGCCGAGGCCGGTGGCCCACGTGTGCAGGATCGCCTCGGTCCGCGACTGCGGAACGCCCCGGACGCCGAAATTGCCGCCCTCGATGATCTGGTAGTCGATGGGCAGTCCGCCGAAATGGCCGAAGGGTATCGTCTCGAGTTCACCGAATTCATCGAGAAGTCCGCGCTGCCCGAACTCCTCGATGGTGCGTGCGGAAAATCCGAGGGCGCGGGACTGCTGCATCGGTGCGGTCAGCCGGTCGAGCACCAGCACCTCGTGCCCCGCCAGGCGGAGTTCACCGGCGAGCATGAGTCCGGACGGGCCGGCCCCGGCGACAATCACGTCGGCATGAAAACGGTTCATGTTTCCTCTCCCAGTGGATTTTTCACCAGTATTCCGGGGGAGTCGGGGAAGCTGAACTGCCCCAAGTACAGGTCTCTGACAAGTTTCGTCAGAGGTTCTTCAGCAGGGTCAGGGGGTGGAAATACGCCGAGGACGCCGGCGGTTTCGCGTCCGGCGCCCTCGGCGGGTGTGCGGCCCGCTCACAGCAGGCCCAGGACCCGGTCCACGTCGATCTCGATGACGACCAGGCCCGGTGGCTCCGGCGGCGGCGACCAGTACCGCTTGGCGTACCGCCGGGCGCCCTCCTGGACCCGGAACGGGTCGTCGTGCACGGTGGCGGTGCCCTCCAGGGTGATCCAGCGGGGCCCGGCGGTCTGGCACAGGGAGACCCGGCTGCCGGGCGCGGCCAGTACGTTGCGGGCCTTGCGCCGGGTCACCGCGGTCATCACCCGGGCCAGTCCCGCCTCACCGTCCCAGGTGAAGCGCACGGGCGTCACATGGGGCGAGCCGTCGGGGCGGAGGGTGGTGAAGGTGCACAACTGGTTCTCGGCGAGGAAGTCCTCGGCCGCGGAGGACAGACGCGGTGACGTCGGCATACCGGGGTCCGATCTCAGGCGTGGGGGGCGGTGGCCGGCTGGTCCGCGGCCTTGGTGAGGGGCAGCAGGATCAGCGTGAGGACCAGGCCGGCCGCGGCGAAGCAGCCACCGGCGAGGAACGCGTCGTGGAAGACCTCGGTACGCGCCTCGGTCACCCGCGCGGGCACCCCGTCCGCCCACTTGGTCAGCTCCTCGACCTGGCGGAAGGCGTAGGTCGCGGCCACGGCGAGGCCCAGGGCACCGCCGACCTCCTGCGCGGTGTTGATGAGACCGGCGGACAGACCGGACTCGTCCTCCTCGGTGCCGGTGAACGCGGCCACCTGCACCGGCACGAACGACAGGCCGAGACCGAGGCCGGAGATCAGGAAGGCGGGCAGCAGGTCCACCGCGTAGGAGGCGTCGGACGGGGCCCGCCACAGCAGGAACATGCCCACGCTGGTCAGGGTGAGCCCGACCATCAGCACCGGCTTGGCGGCGACCTTCGTCACCAGCTGGGAGGCGACCCCCGCGCCGACCGCCACGATCACGGCGAGCGGGACGTACGCCAGACCGGTGCGCAGCGCCGACCAGTTCAGGACCTGCTGCATGAACAGGCTGGCGAAGAAGAACAGGGTGACGCAGGTGCCCAGCAGCAGGATCGCGACGACGTTGGAGGCCCGCAGCGACTTGCGCTTGAAGACGCCGAGCGGGATCAGCGGCGCCTGGGCGCGGCGCTCGATCAGCAGGAACGTGATGAGCAGGACCGCGGAGAGGGCGAAGCCGCCGTAGACGCGGGCCATCGGGACGTCGGAGTCGTCGACGGTCTGGCCCAGGCTGAAGATGAGCAGCACCAGACCGGCGGTCAGGGTGACGGCGCCGGCGACGTCGAAGGACCTGCTGCGCTCGGCGGCCCGGCTCTCCGCGACGACCCTGGGGGCGAGCACGGCCAGGACGAGGCCGATCGGCACGTTGATGAAGAAGATCCAGCGCCAGCCCGGGCCGTCGGTCAGCAGACCGCCGAGGGTGACACCGGCGACGGCGGCGATCCCGCTCAGCGCGCCCCACGCGCCCAGCGCCTTGTTGCGCTCGGCGCCCTCCTCGAAGTTGTTGGCGAGCAGGGACAGCGCTGCGGTCGCGATGAACGCGGCGCCGAGGCCCTGGGCGCCGCGCGCCACGATCAGCATGGCCGCGCTCTGCCCGAACCCGGCGAGCAGCGAGGACAGGGCGAACAGGATCAGGCCGGTCTGGAGCATCCGGCGGCGGCCGAAGGCGTCGGCGAGCCGTCCGGTCAGCAGCAGGAAGCCGCCGAGCAGCATGCCGTAGGTGGTGACGATGTACTGCAACGACGTCTGGGAGATGTCCAGTTCGTCCTCGATCGTCGGCAGGGCCACGTTGACGATCGACACGTCCAGGAAGGTCATGAACCCGGCCAGGCAGAGGAACGCCAGGATGAGTCCCGGGCGCCTCGGCGGGGCCGACGCATCGGTGGAGTGGGGAAGGCGCAGCGACTCTTGGGTCGACATGTCGCTCCTAGTGGGAGGTGAACGGAAGGGTTCCGTAGGGACGGGACAAGGAGGGAAAGGACATGGCGCGGGGCCGGGAGCGGGGAAGCTCACCGCCTTCCGGGAAGCTAGCATCCTGGGTAAAGTAGGTACCTAGAGGAAAGTGGCTTCCTAGGAGGATCCGCATGGACAGCACGGGCACCATGGGCGGCGCCGTGAAGCACGGCGCCGGGGTCGACTCGGAGCTGGCGTGCCCGGTCTCCCCGGTGGTCGACATCGTCTTCAGCCGCTGGACGACACCGATCCTGTGGACGCTGAACGAGTTCGGCCGGCAGCGCTTCGTCGAGCTCCAGCGCAACATCCGCACCATCACGCCGAAGGTGCTCACCCAGCGGCTGCGCCAGATGGAGCGCGACGGCCTGGTGGTGCGCACGTACCACCCGGAGGTGCCGCCCCGGGTCGAGTACGAGATCAGCGAGCTCGGCCGCAGCCTGGCGCCGATCTTCGCCCACCTCGCCGACTGGTCCGCGGAGAACCTGCACAAGGTCGAGCGGGCCCGGCGGGAGTTCGACGACGCCGACCTGCCGGCCGCGGCGTCGCGCTGACGGCTCAGCCCCGCGCCGGCGCCGGGGCGTCCAGGGCGCGCATCGCGCCCTTGTAGAACACCAGCGGATCGGCCTCCTCCTCGGAGGTGCCGAGGGCGGTGACCTCGCCGACCACGATGGCGTGGTCGCCGCCGTCGTACTCCTCGGCGAGGCGGCACTCCAGGAACGCGAGCGCCTCGGTGAGGACGGGCAGTCCGCCGCCCGAGCGGTGGTGCGGGACCTCGGCCAGCCGCGCGGACTCACGGCCCGCGAACTTCCAGGCGAGTCCCTCCTGGCGGTGCGTCAGGAAGTTCACCACGAAGCCGCGGGAGCGCTGGAGCACCGGCCGCAGCCGGGACTGCCGGTGCAGGCAGAACAGCACCAGCGGCGGCTCCAGCGAGACGGACGTGAAGGAGTTCACCGTGGTCGCGGCGCCGTCCTCCGGGCCGCCGGTGGTGATCACGGTGACGCCGGTGGCGAAACTGCCGCACACCGTGCGCAGCGCGCGGCCGTCGACCGGTGGTCGCGGCTGCCGCTCGTGCTGGGACAACGGCTGGACGGGTATCACTGGATCCCCCTCGTCAGGTGCGCGGCGCGGTCGCGTCCGCGACGGGTGTGGGTGCCTTGGGGTGGTCGCCGGCCGTGAGGTGCTCGCGCCGGGACAGCAGCGGGGCCGCCATCGCCGTCGTCACGAGGGCCATGATCACCAGCATGGTGAACATCCGCCCGTCGAGCACGCCGAGGCTCACCGCGGCGTTGAGGATGATGAGTTCGGTCAGGCCCCGGGTGTTCATCAGCACGCCCAGGTCCTTCGCCTCGCGCCAGGACAGCCCGGACAGCCGGGCCGGGGCGATCGCGCCGAGCAGCTTGCCCGCGCAGGCCACGGCGATGACCAGGGCCAGCGACAGGCAGTCGGCCGCCGTCAGCGAGCCGAGGTCGACACCGAGGCCGGTGACGATGAAGAAGACCGGCAGCAGGACCACGCTGACGTCGTCCAGCGGCCGGCGCAGATGCGCCGCGAGCACCCGCCGGGGTTCGCGCGGCATCACGAAGCCGAACAGGAACGCGCCGAAGATCTGGTGGATGCCGATCCACGACGTCAGCCACGACGAGGCGAACACGCCCGCGCACAGCACCGCGAGCAGCGCCGCCCAGCGCTCCGTGGCCGCCCACCGCCAGACCAGCCGCGAGATCAGCGGCCGCACGACGACGAGCATCACGGCCACGTACACGACGCTCAGCGCGCCGATCCGCGCCAGGTCCGCGTAGTCGCCGTCCGAGCTGACCAGCGCCGAGACGTACGCCAGCAGACACCAGGCGAGGACGTCGTCGATCGCGGCGCTCGCCAGCGACAGGGCGCCCACCCGGGTGTCCATCAGCTTGTTCTCGGTCAGGATCCGGGCCAGCACGGGGAACGCGGTGACGGACATCGCGGTGCCCATGAAGGTGGCGAACGCCAGGAACGAGATGTGCTTCCCGGCCACCGTGTCGTGGTGCGGGTACAGCACGGCGGCGGCGGCCACCCCGAGGCCGAAGGCCAGCACGATCGACGACAGCGAGACCCCGGCCGCCAGGCGGGCGTGCGGCCGGATCAGCCGCCGTTCGAACTCCCAGCCCACCACGAACATGAAGAGCACCAGGCCGACCTGCGATACCGCCGACAGCAACGGGCGCACGTCCGCGGGGAACAGACGGTTCGTCAGATCGCCGGGCAACAGGCCCAGCAGGCTCGGACCGAGCACGATGCCGGCCGTGATCTCCCCGATCACCTTCGGCTGGCCGACCTTGCGGGCGAGCGCCCCCAGACCGGCGCCGACCAGCAGGATCACCCCGATGCCCAGCAGCATCGCGGCGATCTGGTCCTCCTGGACGCCGGCCGCCAGGGCCCTCATCGGGCGTCCGCCGGGCGCGGGGGACTGCCCGTCGACCACACCAGCTGGAACGACAGCTCCGTCAGCCGCCAGCCGTGACCGGTGCGCCGGGCCGCCCCCCGCACGAGCGTGCCGGAGACGAACAGCGGATCGCCGGGGGTGTCCGGGTGGTGCACATGCGTGGAGACCAGGTTGGCCCGCAGCACCGCCCGCTCGTCACCGGTGAGGTCCACGACCGCCGGCGAGTTGAGATGCTGGGTGCGGGCGAAGGCGTCCAGCGCCCGCCGGTGCCAGTCGGCCAGACCCCCGACGCCCTCGTGCCGGGCCATCGGGAACTCCACGCGGGCGTCGTCGGTGAACAGCCCGCGCGCCCAGTCGTCGTCGAGCTTTTCGTCGTCGAGACCTAGGAGATATCGGTCGAGCAGCCCGCCGATTTCGGCTTTCGCAGTGAGGGAATTCATTACCCGAGCATCGCGTGCGGGCCAATCGGCACCCAAGAGCACTTGTCGAAGACCTGACGTTGCCGCAGAAGATCTGACGCTGCTGGGAAAGACCTGACAATCCGCGCGGAGTCCTGAACACAACGCCCTTCACCAGCGGTTGCGGCCTTGTCATGCTGGTTCGGAAGCACCGATCACCATTCGAGTTCTGCTTCTTTCATCAACCGATCGACCGGAAGAGAAGAGAGAATGCCGAAGATCGCCGCCGATGGTAAGAACCTGACCGTCCTCAACCTGTTCTCCACCGACTCCGCGGAGAAGCAGGACAGCCTGCTCGCCGCGATGCGGGAAATCGTCGACTCCGCGGCCTACGAAGGCTGGCGGTCCAGCACCGTGCACAGCGGGCAGACCAAGTTCGGCACCGCCAACTTCATCCAGTGGCGCTCCACCGAGGACCTGGAGGCCCGGTACGCCGGCGAGGAGTTCAAGCACCGCACGCTCCCCCTGTTCGGTGAGATCACCACCGCCATCCGGCTGCTGCAGAACGAGGTGGTCTTCACCCAGCAGAAGCCCGGCGCCGACGAGACCGAGATCTCCCCGGAGCGCGACGACTACACCGTCATCGACCTGTACGGCGTCACCGAGAAGCACCAGGACGACCTGGTCGAGGCGCTCGGCGCGTCCCAGGACTGGCTCCAGAAGGTCCCCGGGTACCGCAGCCACACGGTGCTGCGCGGACTGCGCGGACGCAACGTCGAGGGCAAGTGGGTCGTCGTCTACTCGCAGTGGGACAGCAAGGAGGCCTACGACGCCTTCCTCGCGCAGCCGGCCGCCGAGCGCTCGGCGGAGCGGCAGAAGGTCGACGCCGCCGTGGACGCGCTGGCCACCTGGCGGGACTCCAACACCTACCGCGTGGTGCACACCCGGTCGGCGGGCGAGTGAGGGCAGGGGGTGCCGGCCGGGCGGGACCACCCGCCCGGGCATGACGGGCCCCCGGTGGAGTCCAGATGCGCGTACTTGTGATCGACCCGGATGACGGGTCCGCCGAACCCCTGGTCTGCCGCCTGGTGCGCAACGGGCACCAGGTCCGGCGGGCCCGCACCGGCCGGGCGGGCCTGCAGGCGTGGGAGCAGGCCGAGGTCGTCCTGCTCGACCTGGACCTGCCGGACCTCGACGGTCTGCAGGTGTGCGCCGAGATCAGGGCGCGCGGCAGCACACCGCTGATCACCTTCACCGGCCGGGACTCCGAGCTGGACCGGGTGCTCAGCCTGCGCTCCGGCGCGGACGACTGCCTGGTCAAGCCGTACGGCTTCCGGGAGCTCGCCGCGCGGATGGAGGCCGTGACCCGCCGCGTCGCGACCGGCGGCGGCCCGGCCGGGGTGTCCTGCGGGATCCTGCGGCTGGACCCCGGCACCCGCGAGGCGTGGCTGGGGGAGCGGCCGCTGGAGCTGACCCGCAAGGAGTTCGACATCCTGCTGCTGCTCGCCTCGGCGCCGGAGACCGTGATCTCCCGCCGGAACCTGATCGCGGGCGTCTGGTCGGACGAGTGGGCCATCTCGACCCGCACCGTGGACACCCACGTCAGCGCGTTGCGCGCCAAGCTGGGCGAAGGCTGGATCACCACGGTCCGCGGTGTGGGCTACCGGCTGGAGGACACCGCCCGCACCGCCCAGGACCGCGGCCGTGCGGGGCCCGGCACCGGGGCGGGCCCGGCGGGACACCTCGACGGGATGGCCGGCTGAGCACCGGTGGACACCCCGGGTGCGGGGGCCGCGCGGGCCGCCCGTCAGGCCGCGCTGTCCCCGTCGGCCTCGGCCTCCTCCGCCTCCAGCGCGGCGTCGCGCGAGGCGAGGAGGGCGACGGCCCGCTCCTCGGTGAGTTCCAGCGTCGGCAGGATCTGCGGTATCGCCACGCTGGGCAGCAGATGCCGGAACATCGCGATGACCCGGCGGGTGAGATCACGCCGCTGGCACAGCACCTGCGACGTCCACTGGATGCCGGTGAACGCCCCGGACAGCAGCTCCGCCGTCTCCGCCGGATCGACGTGCGGCAGCAACTCGCCGCGCTCCCGCGCCGCCACGAGCAGCTCGGTCAGCCGGTCCGCCCACTCCTGGAACGGCCTGCCGTGGAACGGGTTGCCGGCCTCCCCGTTCTCGCTCCACTGGTCCATGGCGAGCCCGACACTGGCCCGGGTGAGCGGGTCGTGCCGCAACTGGTGGGCGAACAGCAGCCCCTGGTCGGCGAGTTCCTGCAGCTTCGTGCGCTGCGCGGGCAGCGGTCCCAGCTCCAGCTGCGCCGCTATCACCCCGAGGGCCAGGTCCTCCTTGGACGAGAAGTGGAAGTACAGCGCCCCCTTCGTCACGCCGGCCCGCGCGATGATCTCCGTGATGGTGGCCGTGCTGTAGCCACGCTCGTCGAACACCTCCGCCGCCGCCAGCAGGATCGACGTGCGGGTCTGGATCGCTCGTGCTTGACGTGCCATGCCCCCGTGCCTGTTTCTATGTCAGAGCTTGGTCAGGTTCCCCCGCAAAGAGAACCGGACTGCCAGTCTTTTGTCGAGAGGGGAACTATTTCCGCATGCATCGACTCAGGGGGCACTCCATGGCTGATCCCGCTATATCCGTAGTCGACAGATTCGTCGGGCCCCGTCCGCATCTGACCCGGGCGCAGGAACGATCCGACACCGCCTCGGTGGCCTCACCGGCCCGTCCGGTCCGCCCGCGCCGCGAGAACGCCACGGCCAACCGCTCCGAACAGACCCTCGTACGCCTCGCGTACCAGACCGACTCCCCGGTTCTGATCGCCGACGGCCGGGCCACCGGAGAGCTCTGCCACCGCCCCGACGCCGCCGACCGCTTCCCGGTCGACTGGCTGCGCCTGTCCGAGCACCGCTTCCTCGTCACCGTCGACTGGCCCGCCGACCACCGCTTCTTCACCCCGCGGCCCGGCGGACGGCAGGACCCGATGCTGGTCGCCGAGACCACCCGGCAGGCCACGATGATGCTGGCGCACGCCGAGTACGGCGTCCCGGTCGGCGACCAGTTCCTGATGCGGGAACTCGGCTACCGGCTGCTGACCGACGACTTCACCGTGCTCGCCGCCTCGGGACCGATCGACGTCGTCGTCGAGTGCTCGGACGTGCAGCTGCGCGCCGGACGCCTCGTCGGGATGCGGGTCGACCTGCGCTTCCAGCGGCTCGGCCGGGCCCTCGCCACCAGCATGGGTGTCCTGCACTGCACCTCCGCCCGCGTCTACCGCAGACTGCGCGGCGCGAGCATGGGCGCGGCAGGCGGGGCGGTGCCGCTGCTGCCCGCCGTCCCCGCCCACGAGACCGGCCGCACCGACCCGGCCGACGTCGTCCTCGCCCGGTCCAAGCACCGCCCCGGCTGGCGGCTGCGCCTGAACACCGCGCACCCGACGCTCTTCGCCCGCCCGAACGACCACGTCCCCGGCATGGTCCTCCTCGAAGCCGCCCGCCAGGCCGCCACCGCGCTGACCCCCGGGCACGACTTCCACCCGGCCTCGATGCGGGTCGCCTTCCACAAGTACTGCGAACTGACCGAGCCCTGCTGGCTCCTGGCCGGCCACGAGACGCACCCCGAACAGGGGCCGGTGGTACGGGTGCGGGGCGTCCAGGGGGAGGAGCCCGTCTTCACCGCGACCCTGGGGACCGCCGTACGGGGCGACGGGTGAGCCCGCACGTCCTGGTGACGGGGTCCGGTGGGTTCGTCGGCGGCCACGTGGTCGCCGCGGCCGGCGCCGCGGGGGGCGTACGGCTGCGGCTGCTGGTCCGCACCGGCCCGTCCGGCCCCGGCCCGGCGGCCGGCATCCCGGTCACCCGGGTACGCGGCGACCTCACCGAGCCCGCCTCGCTCGCCGGCGTCTGCGACGGCGTCGACGCGGTCGTGCACTGCGCGTCCCGCGTCGGCGGCGACCCCGAGGAGCTGCGGCGCACCAACGACCTGGGCACCCGCGCCCTGGTCGAGGAGGCACGGCGGGCCGGCGTCCGGCGGTTCGTGTACCTGAGCACCGCGGCGGTGCACGGCAGGGGCCCGTTCCGCGCGGTCCGGCCGGGCGGGGTCCCCCTCGCGCCGGTGTCCGGCACCAGCAGGACGCGGGCGGCGGCCGAGGGCCACGTGCTCGCGGCGGGCGGCACGGTCCTGCGGCCCCACCTCGTGTACGGGGCGGGAGACCGCTGGGTGGTGCCCGGGGTGCTGACCCTGCTGCGCACGCTCGGCGCCCGGCCCGAGGGGCGGCTCGGCCGGCAGTCGATGGTCGACGCCGCCGCCCTGGGAAAGGCACTGCTTTCGGCCGCGCTCGCGCCGCCGGACCGCGTGGGCGGTGTCCGGTTCGTCAACCATCCCCGGCCGGTGGCGGGTGAGGATCTGTTGACCGCGGTCGCCGAAACGTACGGTCTCCTTCCGGGGGCCGTGCCCGGCCTGCCCCTGGAGGAGGCGCGCGCCCGGCTGCGCGGTCATCCGGTCGCCCTGCACCACCTCGAACTGCTCGCGCTGGACCACTGGTTCGACGACCCGCCGGTCTGGGACGCGCTCGGCTGCTCCCCCGGCCCGGCGTTCGCCGAGGGCTTCCCCCGGTACGCCGCCCGGTACCGGAACGCGGAGCCGGCCCCGCCGCCGGAGCCCGGCCGGGCTCAGGACACGCCCGACGCCGCCCTCTCCGTGCCCAGCGCCTCTTCCGGGGAGCAGGGCAGATAACGGGAGGTGGCCAACGCGTACTCCACCAGCTCGGTGGTCCCGCCGGGGTTCAGCCGGCCGAGCAGATCGGGTACGGCGAGCCCCGGCAGGAAGCCCTGCCAGAAGCCGGTGAAGGCGAGCTGTGTCCGCTCCGCCTCACCCCCCTTGATCAGCACCCCTATACCGGTCGTGGCGGCGACGATGGCGCAGGTCACGGCCTGGAGGTGGACCTGCTGCGCCAGGCTGCCCTCCTGCCGCGCCCGGTCGAGCAGACGCTGCACGGCGGCGTGCCAGGCGTGCAGGAACTGCTCCCGCCCGCGCCGGGACCGGTCGTTGTCCAGCCGCAGTCCCGCCCGCGCGACGACGTCCCAGGAGAGCAGCTGGCTCAGGGTGTGGGAGACGTCGGTGAGCGCCTGGAGCGGCTCAGAGTTGCGCTCGTAGGCGGTGCGGGCGGCGTGCCACAGGGTGCCGCGCGCCTCGCTCACGACGGCCTGGGCCAGCTCCTCCTTGTTCGCGAAGTGGAAGTGCAGCGCGCCGGTGCTCATATTGGCCCGCGCGCTGATGTCGGAGAGTCTGGCCGAGGCGTAGTCCTCGCGGTCGAAGACCTCGGCCGCCGACTTGAGCATCAGCCGCCGGGTGCGGATCGCCCTCTCCTGTTGTAGTCCCACCTGCGTGCATCCTCTCATCCCGCCCGTCCCGAAACGGACTTGAAGGTCTGTTTGGCGGGCGCGAGTGCCCACCCCGGGGGTGCGTCGGTGTGGTCGGCGGCCCTCAACGTTATCGACACTCCGTCAGTACTGCCCAGAAGATCACACTTTCCCACCTCGGGACCAGGCTGAGGGCGAAGTGGAAGCGGGGAATCAGACGGCCGAGAACGTTCTGGACGGTATACCACCGCGTCCGGAGGAGCGGAACACGTGCGGCACGACCGTTTTCAGCTCTCTACCTGCGCACCTCTGGATGCGCAGGAGGAGGTCAAGAACATACCGCGTCCGCCGTCAGTGACTCTTCGCTCTGGGTTCACGGTCGAAAATTACTCGCGAGGCGAAGCGAGGATCTTGAAAGGGGTAACGCTCTGCAGCGGAATTGATCCTTCAGTTCGTATCAACTCTGACGAACTTCGCATCGATTGTGACGGATGGTGAGTTTACCTAGTCTTTTTTTGACAAACCGAGAGGTAGGTTTTTAGGCTCGATCAGCGAAGTGCTCGAGCGGGAACTACGTGTTCAGGGGGAGAGCAGTGAGTCAACGCGTCATGAGCAGCACTCTGGAGATCCGTCAGTCCGTCCCGTCCCACATCCGCAAGCCGGCCACCAACTGGCGGGTCCTGGTCGTCGAGAACAACACCGGCGACCGGGATGCGCTCGCCGCCGGACTCCGGCGGCACGGTCACCATGTCGAAGGGGTCGCCACGGGGAACGCGGCCCTCCAGTCCTACCAACTCTCGGACATCGTCCTGCTCGACCTCGAACTGCCGGACGTGGACGGCCTGGAGGTGTGCCGTTCCATCCGCGCGCTCAGCGACGTGCCGCTCATCGCCGTGACCGGGTGGGGGACGGAACTGGACCGCGTCCTCGGCTTGCAGGCCGGCGCCGACGACTACCTCGTCAAGCCGTACGGGTTCCGCGAGCTGATGGCCCGCATGGACGCGGTGATGCGCCGCTCGCGTCCGCAGATCCAGGCCGAACAGGTGGTCCTGCGCGGTCCGTTACGCATCGACGCGGCCTCCCGCGAGGTCAGTCTGCACGGCCACGTCGTGGAACTCACCCGCAAGGAGTTCGATCTCCTGCACCTGCTGGCCTCCCACCCGGAGACCGTGATCTCGCGCAAGCGCATCATGCAGCAGGTCTGGGGCGGCTCCTGGTCCCGGCGCACCGTGGACACCCATGTCAGCAGTCTGCGCGGCAAACTCGGCGGCAGCGACTGGATCGTCACCGTGCGCGGGGTGGGCTTCCGCTTCGGCAGCGGCTGACGGCACGAACCGGCGGGACGCGACGCGCGTCACCGCCGGCCGAGGTGAAGGGCGGGCTCCGCATGACGGAGCCCGCCCTTTCGTCTGCCCGGCACCCTTTTCGAGCCCCGGAATCCATCCATTCCGTACGGCCCCGAATCCCCGTACCGCCAGGGGTTCGACGGGCCGTCTGACGCTTTTCTGACACTTGCCTGGCCCTGCGCCAACAAAGCGGTAGCGGTCCTGTCGATCTGGTCCGAAGGCTTAATGGGCGGCTGTTGAAGACCACCCTCTCCCGAGCCGACGATGGACAGGTATTCGGGCGCCGGCCCAGGAAGTCGAAATACCCCCGGGCGCGCTCGATCATCCCTGAATTCCAGCCGAGCGAGGAGAGGGCCGTCGTGCGCAAGGTGCTCATCGCCAACCGTGGCGAAATCGCTGTCCGCGTGGCCCGGGCCTGCCGGGACGCCGGGATCGCGAGCGTGGCCGTCTAC
>NZ_JBEYXR010000026.1:0-95151 GCF_040645135.1 Streptomyces sp. NPDC046859 | reverse complement strand
GGCCCGCGTCCAGCAGGAACGCCTCCCGCGAGCGCCGCCAGTCACCCGTGACGGCGGTGCGCTTCGCGGAGGTGCCCGGCGCCGGCTCGGTGGCCGACGGAACGTTCCGTCGGCAGGCGCCGGGGGGTCGTAAACCAGTCAGTCCGGTGAGGGAGCGGGTTCGCGACCAAGGTGGGGGACGGGAGGGAGGGGGAGGGAGCCGTTCGCCTCGGTGGACGGGCGGGCGGGTCGGCCGGACGGGTGGAGGCTCAGTGGATGATGCCGGTCCGCAGGGCCACGGCGACCATGCCGGCGCGGTCACCGGTGCCGAGCTTGCGGGCGATGCGGGCGAGGTGGCTCTTGACGGTCAGGGCGGACAGGCCCATCGAGACGCCGATGGCCTTGTTCGACTGGCCCTCCGCCACCAGTCGCAGGACCTCGACCTCACGGCCGGACAGTTCGCGGTAGCCGCCCGGGTGGCTCGGGGCACCCGGGTGGCGGCGGTGCATACGGGCGGCGGCGGAGCCGATGGGGGCGGCACCGGGGCGGGTGGGGAGCCCGACGTTGGTGCGGGTGCCGGTGACGACGTAGCCCTTCACACCGCCCGCCAGGGCGTTGCGTACGGCGCCGATGTCGTCGGCGGCGGAGAGGGCGAGGCCGTTCGGCCAGCCCGCGGCGCGGGTCTCGGACAGCAGGGTGAGACCGGAGCCGTCGGGGAGGTGGACGTCGGCGACGCAGATGTCGCGGGGGTTGCCGATGCGGGGACGAGCCTCCGCGACGGACGAGGCTTCGATGACGTCGCGCACACCGAGCGCCCAGAGGTGGCGGGTGACGGTGGAGCGGACGCGTGGATCGGCCACGACCACCATGGCGGTCGGCTTGTTCGGGCGGTAGGCGACCAGGCTTGCGGGCTGCTCGAGGAGAACGGACACCGGGCCTCCTGGGGTGCGGGGACGGCTTTCAAGGTCACAGTCGTCTTCGGCACCAAACCTCTGGCCCTTTAGGGAAAGATCACGATTTAGTGAGTAACAATTGGGGCAATTCGGACAGGTGGTCGATCGTTCGAGGCCGGTATCGGTTCGATCGCGGACAGTTTCCTGACCGAAAGTGGCCGTATCGACAAAGTGACGGTCAGGCCGGACCCCTCGGTCCGCCCCCGCGTCAGCGTGCCTGCGGGTCGCGGCGCTGCGGCAGCGTCACCACCGAGGCGTCCCCGGGACCCGCCGGCGGCAGCCCCGCGACCTGGGCGAGCAGATCGCACCACGACGTCAGATGGGCCGCCGTGTCGGGGACGCCGCCCAGGCCCTCCCGCGGGGTCCAGGAGGCGCGGATCTCGATCTGCGAGGCCGCCGGGCGCTCCGACAGCCCCCCGAAGTAGTGGGAGCTCGCCCGGGTCACGGTGCCGCTCGGCTCGCCGTACGACAGCCCGCGCGCCTGGAGCGCGCCGGTCAGCCAGGACCAGCACACCTCGGGCAGCAGCGGATCCGCGGCCATCTCCGGCTCCAGCTCCGCGCGCACCAGCGTCACCAGCCGGAACGTCCCCCGCCAGGCGTCGTGCCCGTCCGGGTCGTGCAGCAGCACGAGACGGCCGTCGGCCAGGTCCTGGTCGCCGTCGACGACGGTCGCCTCCAGTGCGTACGCGAAGGGGGCGAGACGCTGGGGCGCCTTGGTCTGCTCCACCTCGATCTGCGGGCGCAGCCGGCTGCCGCGCAGGGCCTCCACCGCGGCGCGGAAGGCCGGCGGGGCCGTACTGCGCGCATTCCGGTCCCCCTCTCCGCCGCCCTTCGTGTCATCCGCTCCGCCAGTGCCGTCCGACAGTCTTCCCTGAGCCGCAGCCATGCCGGGAAGATTAAGGGGAACACGGGCTGCGTGCAGGGAGGGACACCCGGAGATCACCGCCGCCCCCGGCCCCCGGCCCTCTCCGGCCGTGCGAGACTTGGGCCCGTGAGTGCCAACCAGACGCCGCCTTCCGCCCCGTACGACTCCGCCTTCCTCAAGGCGTGCCGGCGCGAGCCCGTGCCGCACACACCGGTGTGGTTCATGCGGCAGGCCGGGCGCTCACTGCCGGAGTACCGCAAGGTCCGCCAGGGCATCGGAATGCTCGACTCCTGCATGCGTCCCGACCTGGTCACCGAGATCACCCTGCAGCCCGTGCGCCGGCACGGCGTCGACGCGGCGATCTACTTCAGCGACATCGTCGTCCCGCTCAAGGCCATCGGCATCGACCTCGACATCAAGCCGGGCGTCGGCCCCGTCGTGGAGCAGCCCGTGCGCACCCGCGCCGACCTGGCCCGGCTGCGCGACCTCACCCCCGAGGACGTCTCCTACGTCACCGAGGCCATCGGCCTGCTGACGGACGAGCTGGGCACCACCCCGCTCATCGGTTTCGCCGGTGCGCCCTTCACCCTCGCGAGCTACCTCGTCGAGGGCGGTCCGTCCCGCACCTACGAGAACGCCAAGGCGATGATGTACGGCGACCCGGAGCTCTGGGCCGACCTGCTCGACCGGCTCGCGGAGATCACGGCCGCCTTCCTCAAGGTGCAGATCGAGGCCGGCGCCTCCGCCGTCCAGCTCTTCGACTCCTGGGCCGGCGCACTCGCCCCCGCCGACTACCGGCGCTCGGTGCTGCCCGCCTCCGCGAAGGTCTTCGACGCGGTCGCCGGATACGGCGTCCCGCGCATCCACTTCGGCGTCGGCACCGGCGAACTGCTGGGCCTCATGGGCGAGGCCGGCGCGGACGTCGTCGGCGTCGACTGGCGCGTCCCGCTCGACGAGGCCGTCCGCCGGGTCGGCCCCGGCAAGGCGCTCCAGGGCAACCTCGACCCGACCGTGCTGTTCGCCGGGACCGAGGCCGTGGAGACGAAGGCCCGCGAGGTCCTCGACGCCGCCTCGGGTCTGGAGGGGCACGTCTTCAACCTCGGCCACGGCGTGATGCCGTCCACCGACCCGGACGCGCTGACCCGGCTCGTGGAGTACGTCCACACCCGGACGGCCGTCTGACCCTCCCGGGCCCCCGGCCCGCGCCGAACCGCTCCGTGTGACGCCCCCTCACCACCCGGGCCGCGCCCGCCGGCCGAACAGCAGGCCGCGCGGCTCCGGTGGCGGGGGCGTCCCCGGGCGCAGCGGCCACGCGATGGCCATGCCCGCCAGGAAGCCCACGACGTGCGCCGCGTACGCCACCGTGCCCGCGTCCGAGACACCCTCGCCGTTGGAGTACACGGCCTGGAGCACGAACCAGAAGCCGAGCACCAGCCACGCCGGCAGCCGCAGCGGCAGGAAGACGAGGAACGGCACGAGGACCCACACCCGGGCCCTCGGGTACAGCACCAGATAGGCGCCCAGCACCCCGGCGATGGCCCCGGACGCGCCGATCAGCGGTTCCGCCGAGTCGTCGTTGAGCAGCGCGAAGCCGTACGAGGCCGCGTAGCCGCAGACGACGTAGAACAGCAGGAACCGCACATGGCCCATGCGTTCCTCGATGTTGTTGCCGAAGATCAGCAGGAACAGCATGTTGCCCAGCAGATGCAGCCAGCCGCCGTGCAGGAACAGTGCGGTGAACACCGACAGCGCGGGGGACTTGTCGTAGTCCGGCGGGCCGATCACACAGCCCGGGCCGTGCGGCCCGACGGCGACGTCCCCCGTGGGGACCACTCCGGGCAGCTGACCGTGGATCAGCTCCCGCGGGACGGCCGCGTACTGCTCCAGGAACGCCTGCAGATGGCACAGCTGCGCCAGGCTGCCCTCCCCGGCCACGGAGCCGGCGCCGCCGGGCATGAAGAGGAAGACCAGGACGTTCGCGATGAGCAGCGCGTAGGTCACATGGGGCGTACGGCTCACGGGATTGACGTCATGGACGGGGATGACCACGACAGATATCTGCCCCCGATCGCTACGTCGAATCGGTGAACACCGGCGTGTCCCGCTGCGTATGTCTCGGCAACCGCCCGCGGCACGGGGAAGGCGGGCCGCGGGGACGACGTGAGGAACAGGCGATGAGCGACCGAGTAACTCCTCCGATTCACGCACTGCCCGACGGGGAGGCCGAGATCGCCGTGGTGCTGCGGCTGCCGTGGGAGGACGTGGCCCGGCTGGGCCAGGACGCCGGGCGTCTCGCGACGCAGATGCAGCGGCCGGTGACGCTGGACGAGGCGGTCAGCCACCGGCTGCGGTCCGCGCGGCCCGCCGCCGCGCACGCCAAGCCC
Source organism: Streptomyces sp. NPDC046859 (assembly GCF_040645135.1). Taxonomy (NCBI): domain Bacteria; kingdom Bacillati; phylum Actinomycetota; class Actinomycetes; order Kitasatosporales; family Streptomycetaceae; genus Streptomyces; species Streptomyces sp. NPDC046859. The sequence continues at coordinate 90,970 of NZ_JBEYXR010000026.1, read as the reverse complement.
GCGGGGGAGCAGCCCGCCGCCATGCCGAGCAGCGCGTCCGTGTCCTCGCTGCCCTCGCGGCCGCCGGCCGAGCAGGCGCGGCAGGCCATCGAGAGGATCAACGGCAGCGCGTGAGCCGCCGCCCGGCCGCCGGCTCAGGAGACGCCGTGCACCGCCTTGGACGCCTTGCGGGCCGCCACCAGGACCGGGTCCCACACCGGAGAGAAGGGCGGCGCGTACCCCAGGTCCAGTGACGTCATCTGCTCCACCGTCATCCCGGCCGTCAGCGCCACCGCCGCGATGTCGACCCGCTTGCCCGCGCCCTCCCGACCGACGATCTGCACGCCGAGCAGCCGTCCCGTACGGCGCTCGGCGAGCATCTTGACCGTCATGGGGGAGGCGCCCGGGTAGTACCCGGCCCGGCTCGTGGACTCGATGGTGGCGGTGACGTACCGCAGACCCGCCCCGCGCGCGTCCTTCTCGCGCAGGCCCGTGCGGGCGATCTCCAGGTCGCACACCTTGCTGACGGCCGTGCCGACCACCCCGGGGAACGTGGCGTACCCGCCGCCCACGTTGGTGCCGATGACCTGCCCGTGCTTGTTGGCGTGGGTGCCGAGCGGAACATGGCGCTCCTGGCCGGAGACCAGGTCGAGGACCTCCACGCAGTCGCCGCCGGCGTAGATGTCGGCGTGGCCGCGCACCCGCAGGGACCGGTCGGTGAGGAGTCCGCCGTGCCGGCCCAGCGGCAGGCCCGCCGAGCGCGCCAGGGTGGTCTCCGGACGGACGCCGAGGCCCAGGACGACCACGTCCGCCGGGTACTCGGCGCCCTCGGTGGCCACGGCCCGTACGCGCCCGTCGTCGCCCGTGAGGATCTTGGTGACCTCGGTGTCGCCCACCATGGTGATGCCGAGGCCCTCCATGGCCTCGTGCACCAGGCGGCCCATGTCCGGGTCCAGCGTCGACATGGGCTCGCTGCCCCGGTTGACGACCGTCACCTCGTAGCCGCGGTTGATGAGGGCCTCGGCCATCTCCACGCCGATGTACCCGGCGCCGACCACCACCGCGCGCCGGCCCCGCGTGCGCGACAGCGTGTCGATCAGGGCCTGCCCGTCGTCGAGGCTCTGCACCCCGTGCACCCCGGGCGCGTCGGCGCCCGGCATGTCGGGCCGGACCGGCCGGGCCCCGGTCGCGATCACGAGCTTGTCGTACGACGTCCAGGACTCGTCCCCGGAGGCGAGGTCACGCGCGCGTACCCGCCGCCCGGCCACGTCGATCTCGACGACCTCGGTCCGCAGCCGCAGATCGATGTCCCGCGCGCGGTGCTCCTCGGCGGTCCGCGCGATCAACTCCTCGCGCCCGGCGACGTCACCCCCCACCCAGTACGGGATGCCGCAGGCCGAGTAGGAGGTGAAGTGGCCGCGTTCGAAGGCCACGATCTCCAGGTCCCCGGCGTCCCTGAGCCGGCGTGCCTGCGACGCCGCGGACATCCCCGCGGCGTCGCCTCCGATCACGACCAGCCGTTCCCGTACACCCCGCGCAGCGCTCATGTCCATGCGAACACGCTACGGGGGCCGGGCATTTCAGTGCCGCTCGCCACCCTGTTCGCCGCCCGCGCGCGTGGCGTCCGGCGCCGGTCGGGCCGTCGGCAGCGGCCCGACCGCGCCCAGCGGGTCCGGCACCACCGGCCGGGCCGGCCTGCGCGGCCGCACGACCTTCACCCACAGCAGCACGAGCAGCGCCGCCACCGCCAGGAACGGCAGCACGGCCCCGAACACCACGGCCAGCCAGCGCAGCATCGTCACGAACGCGTCCCAGCCGCCCGCGAGCGCGTCCAGGAAGCCCGGGTCGTCGTCCCCGGGAGCCGCCTTCTTCACCGGGGTCTCCGACAGGGACAGGGCGATGGTCGCGAGGCCGGCGCGGTCCTTCAGGGACGCCTGCTGGGCGAGCAGCGCCTCCAGGTCGGCCTGCCGGCTGCTCAGCTCACCCTCCAGCGTCACGACGTCGCTGAGCTTGGTCGCGCGGTCCATCAGCTCCCGGATCCGGGCCACACTGGCCCGCTGCGAGGTGATGCGGCTCCCCACGTCGACCACCTGGTCGGTGACGTCCTGCGCCTTGGCGCTGCGCTCCACGAGCTTCCCCGTGCCCTCCAGGTCGTCGAGGACCTCGGCGTACCGGTCGACCGGCACCCGCAGGACCACGCGCGTGCGTTCGTGGCCGTCGCCGTCCCGGCGGGTGGTCTCCTCGCCGACGAAGCCGCCCGCGTCCTCCACCGCGGCGCGGGCCGCGTCCAGCGCCTCGGGCACGTCGTCGACCCGCACGGTCAGCGAGGCGGTGCGGATGATGTGGGTGGCGGCCTCGGGCGCCGTGGACGGCTGCCTGCGGGCCGCGCCGCCCGACCCGGAGTCGGCGGCGCCGCCCGGGGCGGCCCCCTTGGCGTCCGACTTCGCGGCATCGCCCGCCGCCGATTCGGACGAGGCGCTGTCGCCGGCGCCGCTGCATCCGGTGAGCGCGAGCGCGGTGGCCAGCAGGAGGCCGGCGAGGGCCTGGACGGGTCGTGCGGAACGGCGTGCGCGCATGTGGACTGCCCCCGAGGGTTCGTCGTGGACGACTGACGCCTCTTCGACGCCCGGGGCTGCCGGAACGTTGGCGGCGTACGGTCCCGATGAGGTCACGGTCGGGACTCGGCGCGGGCACACCGGGCCCGGCGCGGGTGGCCCGTACGACCCTGGCGGGGGTGCCCGTGCCGTTTGAGAGAGTGGGATCATGCGCGAGCACACCGAGGAGCACGAGAAGACCCGCACGGGACCCGGCGGCCGGGTCGTCGTCATCGGCGGCGGCATCGCCGGGCTGGCGGCCGCCCACCGGCTGCTGGCCGGCGGCGGCGACGTCACCGTGCTCGAGGCGTCGGACCGCGTCGGCGGCAAGCTGCTGCCCGGCCGGATCGCCGGTGTGCGCGTGGACCTCGGCGCCGAGTCGATGCTCGCCCGCCGTCCCGAGGCCGTCGGCCTCGCCCGCGAGGTGGGCCTCGCGGGGCAGCTCCAGCCGCCCGCCACCGCGACCGCGTCGATCTGGACCCGCGGCGCCCTGCGCCCCATGCCCAAGGGCCATGTGATGGGCGTCCCCGGCACCGCGGCCGCCCTGTCCGGCCTGCTCACGCCGGAGGGCCTGGCCCGGATCGAGCGCGACGCCGACCTGCCGCGCACCGAGGTCGGCGACGACGTCGCCGTCGGCGCGTACGTCGCGGCCCGCCTCGGCCCCGAGGTCGTCGACCGCCTGGTCGAACCCCTGCTGGGCGGCGTGTACGCGGGCGACGCCTACCGCATCTCGCTGCGCTCCGCCGTCCCCCAGCTCTACCAGGCCGCGCGGACGCACGACTCGCTCACCGGGGCCGTGCGCGAGATCCAGGCCGCGGCCGCCGCCCGGCAGCAGACCGGGCCGGTGTTCATGGGCATCGAGGGCGGCGTCGGACAGCTCCCGCTCGCCGTCGCCGCGTCCGTCCGCGCGCGCGGCGGCGAGATCGTCACCGGCGCGCCGGTCACCGAACTGCGCCGCGAGGGGCCCACCGGATGGCGCGTCGTCGCCGGCGACCGGGTGCTGCGCGCCGACGCCGTCGTCGTCGCCGTGCCCGCCCCGGCCGCCGCGGCCCTGCTGCGGGCCGAGGCCCCCGCGGCCGCCGCCGAGCTCGACACCGTCGAGTACGCCTCGATGGCCCTGGTCACCCTGGCCTACCGGCGCGCCGACGCCGCCGCCCTCCCCGACGGCAGCGGCTTCCTGGTGCCGCCCGTCGATGGCCGCACCATCAAGGCGTCGACGTTCGCCTCCCGCAAATGGGGCTGGATCGCCGACGAGGACCCGGAGGTGCTGGTGCTGCGCACCTCCGTCGGACGGTACGGCGAGACGGAGATCCTGTCCCGCGACGACGCCGACCTCGTCGCCGTCTCCCGGCGGGACCTCCAGGAGGCGACGGGCCTCGCCGCCACGCCCCTGGAGACCCGCGTCACCCGCTGGACCGGCGGGCTGCCCCAGTACCCCGTCGGCCACCACGCGCGCGTGGCCCGCGTCCGCGCGCGCGTCGCCGAACTCCCGGGCCTGGCCGTGTGCGGCGCCCCGTACGACGGCGTCGGCATCCCGGCCTGTATCGCGAGCGCCTACGCGGCGGCCGACCAGCTGGCCGGAGACCTGAGCGGTGTGCAGCAGCTCACCGCCCACCCGGTGCAGAGTCTGCACGGAGGAGCGGGAGAATGAGGGACATGAGTGACGACGCCTCCACCACCGAGACCGGCAGGATCCCGAACAAGGGCAAGCTGGCCAAGGACCTCAACGAGGTCATCCGCTACACCCTCTGGTCGGTCTTCAAGCTGAAGGACGTGCTCCCGGAGGACCGCACGGGCTACGCCGACGAGGTGCAGGAGCTGTTCGACCAGCTCGCCGCCAAGGACGTGACCGTCCGCGGCACCTACGACGTCTCCGGTCTGCGCGCCGACGCCGACGTCATGATCTGGTGGCACGCGGAGACCAGCGACCAGCTCCAGGAGGCGTACAACCTCTTCCGCCGCACCAGGCTGGGCCGCGCCCTGGAGCCCGTCTGGTCGAACATGGCGCTGCACCGCCCCGCCGAGTTCAACCGCTCGCACATCCCGGCGTTCCTCGCCGACGAGACGCCCCGCGACTACGTCAGCGTGTACCCGTTCGTGCGCTCCTACGACTGGTACCTGCTGCCCGACGAGGACCGCCGCCGCATGCTCGCCGACCACGGCAAGATGGCCCGCGGCTACCCCGACGTCCGCGCCAACACGGTCGCCTCCTTCTCCCTCGGCGACTACGAGTGGATCCTCGCGTTCGAGGCCGACGAGCTGTACCGCATCGTCGACCTGATGCGTCACCTGCGCGGCTCGGAGGCGCGCAAGCACGTCCGCGAGGAGGTCCCCTTCTACACCGGCCGCCGCAAGTCGGTGGCGGACCTGGTCGCCGGACTGGCCTGACCCGCGACGCACGGAGGCCCGGGGGATCGCCCCGGGCCTCCGTGCGTGTGCGGTGATGCGGTGGCCGCTCAGCCGGCGGCCTTCGGCCGCTCACCCGGCTTCGTCGCGGCCGGCCGCTTGGACGTGCGGGAGTCCGCGCGCTGCGGTTCGGGCTGCGGCCGCCCCTCGCACGACGCCCGGCGGGCCGGGAGCCGCCCTTCCAGCAGATAGGCGTCGACGTGCGCGTTGACGCACGCGTTGGGCCCGTACGCGATGCCGTGCGTCCCGGCGTTGCGCTCGGTCACCAGCACCGAGCCGGCCAGCCGGCGGTGCATCTCCAGCGCCCCGTCGTACGGCGTGGCCGCATCCCGCTCGGCCGCCAGGATCAGGATCGGGGGCACCTCGCCCGGCCCGGTCCGCACGTCCACCGGCTGCTGCCGCGGCGCCTTCCAGAACGCGCACGGCAGGTTCATCCAGGCGTTGTCCCAGGTCTCGAAGGGCGCCACCCGCGCCAGACGCGTGTTGTCCCGGTCCCAGACCCGCCAGTCGGTCGGCCAGGGCGCGTCGTTGCACTCCACGGCCGTGTAGACGGCGTTGGTGTTCTCCTCCTCGGCCGCCGCCTCCGTCACCGGTGACGCCAGTTCCACCAGCGGCTTGGAGTCGCCCTTCAGATACGCCGACAGCGCCTGCGCGCGCGAGGGCCAGTAGTCGTCGTAGTAGCCGGCCTGCAGGAACGCCTCCTGCAACTGCCCAGGACCGATCCGCCCGCCGGCCGGCTTCGCGGCCAGCCGGGCCCGCGCCTTGTCGTAGCTGCGCAGCACCGCCTCCGGGGTGCGGCCCAGCCCGTAGTCGGCGTGGTGCTCGGCCACCCACTCCCGGAAGTCCGCCCAGCGGCTCTCGAACGCCACCGACTGGGCGAGGTTGTTGTGGTACCAGATCTGCGCGGGGTCCGGGTTCACCGCCGAGTCGAACACCATGCGCCGCACGTGCGTGGGGAACAGGTGCGCGTACAGCGCGCCGAAGTAGGTGCCGTACGACGCGCCCATGAACGTCAGCTTCGGCTCGCCCAGCGCGGCGCGCAGAACGTCCAGGTCGCGGGCGTTGTTCAGGGAGTTGTAGTGCCGCAGCGCACTGCCCGCGCGCCGGGCGCAGCCGCGCGCGTACGCCTTGGCCCGGGCGATGCGCTCCTTCTTGTGCGCCTCGGACGGGTGGACCGGCGCGAGGGTCGGCGCCTTGAGGCGCTCCGCGGGGTCCTGGCAGGACAGGGGAGCGGACGGACCGACTCCGCGCGGGGCGTAGCCCACCAGGTCGTAGGCGCCCGCCAGGCGCTTCCACGCGGGCAGCACCCCGATCAGCGGGAAGTGCAGTCCCGAGGCGCCCGGACCGCCCGGGTTGTAGACCAGGGCGCCCTTGCGCGGCACCCGGTGCTTGCTGTTGCCCGGGTCCCGGTGGGTGGCGCGCACCCGGCTGACGGTGAGCCGGATCTGCTCGCCGTACGGGCGCGCGTAGTCGAGGGGGACGGACACCGTCCCGCACTTCACGTTCTCCGGGAGGCCCTGGCTCTTGGGGCAGGCGCCGAAGTCGATGCCGGCGGTCTCGGCGCGCAGGGCGGCGACCGCGGTGCCGTGTCTCTCGCCCCAGCCGGGCGCGGCTCCGGTGGCCCCTGCCGGTGCTGCGGACAGGGTCGTCAGGAGCAGTGCCCCCGCGGCCGGATAGAGGGCGGCAGCTCGCATCGCGTATCCCTTCGGTGCACGGCAGCAACAGAAGGGATATTTCGTTCGCTGGTTGAGGAAGTAAAGCACCGCCCGCCGGTGTCGGCGTCAATGCCCCCTATGCGTCACGCGAGCCCGGACGTGCCGTCGCGGTGACGGTCCGTCCGGTGCGCCGGGCCGCGGTGCGCGAAGGCCGCCCGCAGCTCCGGCTCGCCGACGGCCCGCACCCCGCGCACGGCGACGGCGGTCAGGAAGGTGCGGTCGTCGGAGTCGCGGGAGCGCCGGACGAGGGAGTTCAGCAGCCGCTGCCCGGCCGGGGAGGCCCACTGGGCGTACGGGGAGATCTCGACGCGGGCGATGGCCAGGCAGCTCAGGGCGAGGATCAGGGGCAGCGCGAACCAGAGCGCGACCAGCTCCCCCGGCATGTCCGAGCGGCCGGGCGTCAGCAGCGCCAGGGCGCCGAGCACCGGCACGGCCAGGGCGGCGAACCGCACCTGACGGATCGCCGCCGTGATGTCGCGGCGCGGGCCGTCGGGGACGGCGAGGCCCGCGCCCACCAGCCGGTCGGCGAGGCTGCCGACGGCGTCGGCGGCGGCCGCCGCGTCCCGCACCGGAGCTATTCGCGACTGGCCCTCGGGTCCGATGGCCCCGATCACCGAACGCTCCATCTCGTCGCGGCCGCGCGGATCGACGACCGTCGCCCACCCGGTGTGCGCGAGCAGCAGCCGTCGCTGCCGGGCCATGGAGACGAGGGTCAGATCGGCGACCCGGCGGGGGCCGCCGGACAGGAACGCCGCCTCGTACAGGGTCAGATCGTGCCGCCGGGCGGCGGGCGCGCCGTTCACGTCCGTGGCCGCGGCGTGTACGGCGGCGAGGCACAGCCGGGTGCAGGCCGTGCCGGCGACGGCCCAGGCCAGCAGCAGGAGGAGGACCCAGAACATGCCGTTTTTCTATGCCAGAAGCACGGCGTGGCGCCATGGTTTGTTCACCATCCGGACACGGCTGTGCGAGGTTGCGACATTCCGGATCGGGACGGGTGGCGGTCAGGAGGTGCCCGAACCGTCCTGCGGCTCCTGGGTGGTGCGCGGGCGCGGACTGCTGGCCGCCGGCGGCAGCGAGTACGTCGGCGACGGATCCGGGTTCGCCGGCACCGCCGGGGACGGGTCGGCGACCGGGCCGGGCGGGGCGGGAGAGGGGACGAGCGGAGGCGTGCTGCCGGCGGCCAGGTCCCGGGCCAGCGCCTCGTAGTCGACGTGACCGGTGGCCTCCAGGACCGTGATGTGGTCCAGGACGGTGGTGTTGGCGTCGTCGGCCAGCTTGCGGACCAGCGAGTTGCGGGTGCCGGCCCGCACCTCGGCCACGACCGTGAACACCTTGCCGTGCGCCAGCCGCAGGATGTTGGCGAACTTCCGGTCGAACTCGGTGCCTTCGGCCCCGCTCAGTTCACTCAGCCACCCGCGCTGCTGCTCCGTGGGCTCGTCGGGCAGCTGGAGGCCGAGTTCGGCCGCCACGTCGCGTACCCGGTCGTCGAGGAACGTGTGCCCCTCGACGAGGTGCCGCCCGGCGGTCCGCACGGCGTCGGTGGTGCCCTTCTGCTGGGCCAGCCGGCCGGCGGGCAGCTCCCACAGGCCCGCGAGCCGGACCTTCGTGATGAAGTCGCGGTCGAGGGCCAACAGGGGGCCGTAGCCGGTCGTGACGCTCTGGGCGTCGAGCACGGCGAGCCCGGTCCCCGCCCGGTCGGCGTACGACCAGATCGGCAGGATCATCGCCGCGAGGGTGGCCACCAGGCCCGTGACGATGAGACCGGTGCCGCTGAGGATGCCTCGGCCCTTGAGGGGAGGTCGCGGTCGCATGGGGTGCCTCCTGCTGCGGCACCGCACGTCAGTGCGCTTCGGGGATGGGATGGGCATAGTACTTCGAGCCCACGCGGACCGCCGCCGGCCGTCACGGAGTCCGGCGTACGGGGAGGAAGCGCCCGAAGGCGGGCCGGGCGGCCGTCAGCGGCGCAGCAGTACCCGGCGCGTGGCCCGCGCCAGCCGTACCGCGGGGCGGCGCGAGCGCGGCTTCGGACCCGACCGCTCCAGCCACCACTCCCGCAGCTCCGCCCGGGCGTCCGCGTCCGCCAGCCGTCCTTCGTCCAGCAGGTGCCCCGCGAAGTCCAGCGCGTCCCGCCGGTAGCCGCCGGTCATCGGGTGCCGCTGCGCGTACGCGAGGAACGCCGGCCGGTAGCCGTCCCCGAGGATCACCGGCAGTTCGGGTGCCACCTTGGCCAACACGTCCGCCCGCTTCCCGGCGAGCGCCCGCGCCTGCACCCCGAGCCGCACCCGGTCGAAGCCCTCCGGCGCGGGGGTCCCCGCGACGAGGGCGGACAGCAGCGCCGTCTGCGCCAGCGCCAGGCGCTCCCGGACCGGCGCGGGGGCCACGGCGACCCCGGGAGACCCCGTCCGCGCCGGCTCCGCCGGGGCCGCCGCCCGCCGGGCCCCGCCCGTCGCCAGCGCCTCCCGGATGGTCTCCAGCTCCCGCTCCAGCTCCGCCGGCTCGGGGAAGTTCTCGTCCCGCTCCAGCAGCACCCCCGCCGGGGACACCCGGGACGCGAGGTCCGTCAGGATGTCGAGGACCGGCCGCGGCACCGGGTGGGCGTGGCTGTCGTGCCAGACCCCGTCGCGCTCGAAGCCGCCCGCGACATGCACGTACGCGATGGCCTCCAGCGGCAGTTCGGCGAGCGCCCTGGCGGGATCCTCGCCCCGGTTGACGTGGTTGGTGTGCAGGTTGGCCACGTCGATGAGCAGCCGGACGCCGGTGCGGTCGGCCAGCTCGTACAGGAACTGGCCCTCCGTCATCTCCTCACCGGGCCAGGAGAACAGCGCCGCGATGTTCTCCACGGCGAGCGGCACCGGCAGCGCGTCCTGCGCGATCCGCACGTTCTCGCACAGCACGTCCAGGGCGTCCCGGGTGCGCGGCACCGGCAGGAGGTGCCCCGCCTCCAGGCGCGGGGACGCGGTCAGCGCGCCGCCCGCCCGGACGAACGCGATGTGCTCGGTGACCAGCGGCGAGCCCAGCGCCCGCGCCCGCTCGGCGAGCGCGGTCAGCCGCCCCTCGTCGGGCCGTTCGGCGCCGCCCAGGCCGAGGGAGACGCCGTGCGGGACCACGGTCACCCCGCGCTCCCGCAGCCGCAGCAGCGACTCCGGGAGGTGTCCGGGGCAGACGTTCTCGGCGACCGTCTCGACCCAGTCGATGCCCGGCATGCGCTCCACGGCGTCCGCGATCTCCGGACGCCATCCGATCCCGGTCCCCAGCCGCACCATCGTCCCCACCTCCACCTCGTGCCGGTCCGCCGTCCGCCTCCCCGGGCGTGCCGGACGTGCCCGGGGTATGGCCCCGCGCGGACCCGCCCGAACCCTCGCGGTGCCACCTTCAGAGCAACATTTGAGGTTCGCCGCCCCCGTCCCGTACGCGGGGGACGCCGGGGATGTTCAGGCGCCGGGCGGGCGGCGCAGCGCCGGGTGGTCGGCGACGACGGTGCAGGAGCCCGGCGCGATCTCCGTGAACCCGGCGTCCCGCACCAGCGGCAGGCCGGACTCCGTCAGCTCGCGCCAGCGCGCCGGGTCCGCGGTCCGCACGGCCAGCGGGAACCCCGCCGCGCGCCAGGCGTCCCGGTCCGCGTCCGGCAGCTCCCACCAGGCGAGCTGTGCCGCGTGCCCGGTCTGCGCCATCGCCTTGCCGGCCGACATGGCGAGGTCGGGGTTGAGCCACAGCACGGGCTCGGCGGGACCGGCGGGCAGGGGCGGCTCCGGGTCGTCGAGGTCGGTGCCGGAGACCTGGAGCTTCGCCAGATCCCTGGGCCAGCCGTCCAGCGGGACCGGCGGGAAGACCCGCACCTCGGCGGACTTGCCGGTGACGGTGACGCCGGGCAGCTCCTGGACGCGCCGCCACTCGGCGCCCCGCGCCCGCCGCACGACCTTGCGGATCCGCGCGTCCTCCCAGTCCCGGACGGCTTGGGCCCACTCGCCCTCGCCGAGGGAGCGCTCGTCGCTCAGGAACACCAGGACGGCGCGCGCCGACGTCTCCAGCGCGTCGGTGCGGGCCGGGGGAGCGGCACGCTCGATGCGTACGACCAGGGGCAGGACGAACTGCGGGGCGCTGTCGCGCGCCTCCGACTCGGAGCGGAAGGGGCTGTCACCGGAGGGCGTGGGCTCACTGTTCACACGCTCCAGTCTGCCAACCCGGCGCGCGGACCGACGACGCCGCCGGCACCCGTACGCCCCGCGCGGTCAGCCGGAGCAGGCCGTGCGCTGCGCCTCCTGCCACTCGCAGACCGGGCAGAGCGTGATGCCCTTGTACGCCTGCGGGTACTCCGTCGGCTCCCGGCACAGCACGCACTCCGCGTACGGCGGCCCGTCCGCCTTCGGCGGCTTCACCACGTCGGCGATCGTGCAATAGTCCTCGCTCATGCCTCCAGCGTAGAACGGTCAGCGGCGGCCGCCCGAGGCGCCGATCAGCTCGGACACCCGCACCAGCCGGAAGCCCTTGCGGCGCAGCTCCGGCACCACCTCGCGCACCACGCGCTCGGTCGTCGGGGCCGCGCTCAGCGTGCAGTGCAGCACGACCACGGACCCGGCCCGCACCTCGTCCAGGACGTCCCGGGCGACGGCGCCGGCGTCCGTGGCGAACGCGTCCCCGCTCACCACGTCCCACTGCACGGCCGTGACACCGGCCGGGGTCAGCGCCCGCAGCGCCCGTTCGTCGTGGCAGCCGCCGGGGAAACGGAAGTACGGCATCGCACCGCGGACGCCGGCCCTGCGGAAGGCCGCGTAGGCCCGCTCCATGTCCGTGCGCATCCGCTCCTCGTCCACGGTCGGCAGGCCGTAGCAGTCCTCGGTGAAGGCGTAGTGGCTGTAGGAGTGGTTGGCGATCTCGAAGAGGGGGTCCCGGCCGAGGGAGCGGGCCTGCCGCGGATACTGCTCGGCCCACCGGCCCGTCATGAACACGGTGGCCGGCACCTTCAGCTCCCGCAGGGCCGCGATCAGCCCCGGGTTGTCGAACCGCTCGCCCCGCGCCGCGCGCGGGCCCTGGTCGGCGGTCATGTCGGCGTCGAAGGTCAGCGCGACGGCCCGGTCGCCGGTGCGGGGGCCGTGCTCGAAGACCGGGGTCAGGCCGGCCGGGCCGGGGGCGAGGGTCGGCGGCCCGGCCGCGGGCGAGGCGGAGGCGACGGCGGAGCCGGGGGTGGCGCGGGGCGCGCGGACCGGTTGCGGTGCCGAGCACGCGGCGAGTGCGGTGAGCGCCGTGCCGAGGGCGCAGACGGCGGCGATGCGCCGGACGCGAGTGATCACCGCTCGACGATATGAGGATCAGATGGACATTCCGGTCCGCCGGCGGGGGCGCCGGGCCGGAGTCACCCGGCCGGTCGGCGGAGGCCGCCGCGCGGCGCCCGGCCGGGTCCGCCGGGTCAGCGGCGCCAGGGTCCCGTCACCGCGAACGTCGTCCCGGGGTCGTAGCAGTTGACGTACATCGTGTCGCCGTCGGGGGAGAAGGTGACGCCGGCGAACTCGCCCCACTCCGGCTCCTGCGGGGTGTTGAGGTTCTGGGCGTTGCGCGCCATCGCGTACACCTCCCCGCGCCGGGTCACGCCGAAGACGTGCTGGGCGCCGTTGCCGTCCTCGCACACCATCAGGCCGCCGCTCGGGGCGAGGCAGATGTTGTCCGGGGACTCGCCGGGGAGCTGGACGTCCGTGTCGGGGCCGAAGACGATCACCAGGGTGAGCCGGCGCTCGGTGGGGTCGTAACGCCAGATCTGCCCGTAGTGGTCCGCCGCCGAGCCGTCCGAGCGGCGGGCGAAGGAGGAGACGAAGTACACCGACCGCCCGCCCCAGTAGCAGCCCTCGAGCTTCTGCGCGTGGGTGATGCCCTTCGGGCCGAAGTCCTGGAAGCGGATCGGCGTTCCGGCGGCGAGCGGGTCGGGCACGTCCACCCACTCGATCCGGTCGAAGGTGGTGCCCGTCTCCTGGGTCGTGGACAGGTCCGGCACGCCCGGCACCCGCATGGCCTGCAGGCGCCCACCGGCGCGCAGCGAGCCGAGACCGCCCTGCGGCCGTTCGGGCAGGAAGCGGTAGAACAGCCCGAAGGGCCGCTCGAACGCGTCCTCGGTCTCGTAGACGATCCCGCGCTTGGGGTCGACCGCGACGGCCTCGTGCTGGAAGCGGCCCATGGCGGTGAGCGGGACCGCGCCCGAGCGGTGCGGATTGCCGGGGTCGACCTCGAAGATGAAGCCGTGGTCCTTGGTGTAGCCGTTGGTGCCGGCCCGGTCCTCGGTCTCCTCGCAGGTCAGCCAGGTGCCCCAAGGAGTCGGGCCGCCCGCGCAGTTGACGGCGGTGCCGGCGATGGCGACCCGCTCGGACAGCACGTGGTTGTGCCGGTCCAGGGTCAGCGCCGTACAGCCGCCCTTGCCCGCCGGGTCGTAGGTCAGGCCGTCGACGGTGGGGACGGCGATCGCGGCGTTCGCGCGGTTCTCGTGGTTGCGGACCAGATGGACGCGGCCGGAGCGGGCGGCGAAGGCGGACATGCCGTCGTGGTGGGAGGGGACCCTGCCCTCACCGGAGCGGAGCTGGTCGCCCTCGCGGGAGAGCACCCGGTAGGAGAAACCTTCCGGCAGGTCGAGCAGGCCGTTCGGGTCGGGGACCAGCGGGCCGTAACCGGAGTGACCCAGGTTCTGGGCGGCGGCGGTGCCGGTGAAGAGTTCGGTGACATTGCCGGCGAAGGCGATGGAGACGCCCAACGCGCCGGTACGGGCAAGGAGCTGACGGCGGGTCGAGCCGGAGCCGCCGGGTGCGGACGCGGTTGTGGACATGGGGGGACGACCTTCCTGCTGGCGGACAGGAACTGTGACCCAGCCGTGTCTATCACCTGGCGGGACTCGCGGGAACCACGCGTGTAGCTCGTGTCACTTCCCTTGCGCGTCACCGATGATGTCGTCGATCGTCCGTTCGACCTCACGCTCCGGTGGCGGCTCCACGGCCTTCGGCGGATCGGTCTTCGACGGGTCCACGGCCTTCGACGGTTCGACGGCCTCCGGAGGGTCCTCGGCCGGGCGGCCTGCGGCCGCGGGCGCCTGGCGCTCCCCGTGGTCCTCGCCCCGCTCCAGGAAGCGCAGCAGCTCCACCGGGATCGGCAGGACCAGCGTCGAGTTCTTCTCCGCGGCCACCGCCATCACCGTCTGCAGCAGCCGCAGCTGGAGCGCGGAGGGGGTCTCGGCCATCTGGCGGGCGGCGTCGGCCAGCTTCCGGGAGGCCTGGAACTCGGCGTCCGCGTTGATGATGCGGGCCCGCCGCTCACGGTCCGCCTCCGCCTGGCGGGCCATGGAGCGCTTCATCGACTCCGGCAGGGACACGTCCTTGATCTCGACGCGGTCCACCTGCACGCCCCAGCCGATCGCCGGGCTGTCGATCATCAGCTCCAGGCCCTGGTTGAGCTTCTCCCGGTTGGAGAGCAGGTCGTCCAGGTCGCTCTTGCCGATGATCGAGCGCAGCGACGTCTGCGCCATCTGCGAGACCGCGTACTTGTAGTCCTCGACCGTGATCAGGGCGCTCGCGGCGTCGACCACCTTGAAGTACACGACCGCGTCCACCCGCACGGTCACGTTGTCGCGGGTGATGCCCTCCTGGCCCGGCACCGGCAGCGTGACGATCTGCATGTTGATCTTGTGCAGCCGGTCCACGAACGGAACGATCATCGTGAATCCCGGAGGCCGCACATCCCCGGCGAGCCGCCCCAGCCGCAGCACCACCCCGCGCTCGTACTGCTTGACGACACGGGCCGCGGCGGCCACGTAGACGGCTCCGGCGGCGGCCACTCCGGCGGCGGCGCCCAGCAGCTCCTCGACCATGTCGACCTCCTCGCTCAGAGGCCTGTTCGCACATCCCTGCCACGATATGCCCGTCCACCGGTCCGGGGCCATCAGTGCGCCGGACCGGCGGGCGGGGGTCAGCGCGCGGTGAGGCGTACCGGCGTGGTGCCCGCCGCGCTGTGCCGTTCGGCCCAGCTCTCCAGGGCCGTACGGCAGGCGTGGTCGAGGTGGTGCAGGCCGGACAGGTCGAGCTCCACCGGGCGGTCCTGCGGCAGGGCCTCCAGGCTGTCGAGTATCTTCGGCAGCCGCAGGAAGGTCGCGTTGCCCGACAACTGCGCCCGGACCGGTCCGGCGCCCAGGTCCCGCACCTCCAGCCGTACGTGCGAGGCATCCCAGGCGGCCTTGGCCACCGACAGGGCGAGACCGACCAGCACGCCCTCGAACATGTTCAGCGCGACGATCGACACCGCCGTGGCGACGAGGATCAGCGCCTCGCCCCGCTCACGCCGCCACAGCGTCAGCAGCCCCCGGAACGGGATCAGCCGCCAGCCCGCGTGCAGCAGGACACCGGCCAGCGCGGGCAGCGGCAGCAGCCCCAGCGTGGCCGGCAGCAGCGCCGCGAACACCAGCAGCCACACGCCGTGCAGGACACGTGCCGCCCGGGTCCGCGCCCCGGCCCGCACATTGGCGGAGCTGCGCACGATGACCGCCGTCATCGGAAGGGCGCCCAGCAGTCCGCAGACGGTGTTGCCCGTGCCCTGCGCCATCAGCTCCTGGTCGTAGCGGGTGCGGGGACCGTCGTGCATCCGGTCCACGGCCGCGGCGCTGAACAGCGACTCGGCGGAGGCGATCAGCGTGAAGGCGACGATCGTGGCGCAGACCGCCGGGTCGGCCAGGTCGGCGAGGGCGTCCGCGCCCGGCGGCTGGACCGCGCCCAGCAGGCCCTCGACCTCGACGGTCGCGACCGGCAGCGAGAGGGCGGCCGCGGCCGCCGTCGCCAGCGCGACGGCCGCGAGCGGACCGGGGACCGCGCGCACCCGGCGCGGCATCCGCGGCCACAGCACCAGGACCGCGACGGTGCCGGCGCCCAGCCCGATCGCGGCCAGCGTCTCCGCGTCGCCGGCTGCCCGGGCGAGCGTGCCGGGCAGCCCGGCGATCCGCTCGGTGCCCGAGGCGGGCGCCTCGGCGTCGGCGACCGAGTAGAGCTGCCCGGCGATCAGCACGAGACCGATCCCGGCCAGCATGCCCTCGACGACGGAGACCGAGATGGCCCGGAACCAGCGGCCCAGCCGCAGGGCGCCCATGAGGATCTGGAGCAGACCGGTGGCGAGCACCAGGACCCCGAGGACCGGCAGCCCGAACTCCCGCACCGCCTCCAGGACCAGCACGGTCAGACCGGCGGCGGGACCGGAGACCTGCAGACTGCTGCCGCGCATCAGGCCGGTGACGACGCCGCCGACGATCCCGGTGACGAGCCCGAGCTCGGCGGGGACCCCGGAGGCGACGGCCACCCCGACGCACAGCGGCAGCGCGACCAGGAACACGACCAGGGAGGCGGCCAGGTCCTTCCGTATGTGGGGGAACGCGGGCATGCGGGCGGTCACAGCGCCTCGAAGGAGTCGGTCGCCGGGTCGTGGACCCGCACGCTTCCGCGGTGCACCTCGTAGTACCAGGCGTGCACGCTGAGCCGGCCCGCCTCCAGCCTTCTCCCGATGCAGGGGTACGAGCGCAGCCTCAGCACCTGCGCCAGCACATGGGCCTGGACGCCCTCGGCGACCTCCGGGTCCTCGGGGGTGCCGGCCGGGGGCGGCGCCGCGTGCGCCAGCCAGTCGCGGACGGCGGGGACGGCGTCCAGGTCGTCGCCGCGCACCAGCGCGCCCACCGCTCCGCAGTGGGAGTGGCCGCAGACCACGATGTCGCGGACGCCGAGGACCTCCACGGCGTACTCGATGGTGGCGGCCTCGCCGGTGGGCTGCCCGGAGCCGTACGGGGGGACGATGTTGCCCGCGGTGCGCAGCTCGAAGAGCTCGCCGGGCCGGGCACCCGTGATCAGGGCCGGTACGACCCGGGAGTCGGAGCAGGTGATGAACAGGACCTGGGGCGACTGTCCTGCGGCCAGCGCGGCGAACTCCTCAGGGCGCTGTCCGAACAGACGGGCGTTGTCGATCAGGGGCTGCATGTGTGGTGACTCCTCCTGGCGCGCCTCGGCCGGCGCGTCGGGGTGTGCGTGACAGAGGTGGGGGGACCGCCTTCCGCACCGCCCGGGGGAGGTCGCCCCCGGGGTGAGTCCTGGCCTTCGCCTCACGCCCCGTGTGCGCGGGCGCGAAGAAGACGCCGGGTGCGAAGAAGGGGGGCGTGGACCGGACGGCGGCGGGGAGCGAAAGCCTGGTCCGGGTCGTCTCACCTCGGAACATGCGCCCCCTTCCAGCCGGTCCACACCTCATGTGTTGACCAACGGTTGGTCAACCGTTGGTCAAGAAAGAAGGTAACCCTGCGAGGTTGTTTGCAAGCTCAACCTGGCGCCCTGCACCGCGAAGCGCCTCGAAGGAGAGGGTGATATGGCCTGAACTCCCGCTGTGCGCCGGAGGGTTGCGCCGAGGCGGCCGTCAGCCGGCCACGAGCCCCCGCGCGTCGCGGGCCAGCGCCGTCAGCCGGGAGATGGCCCGGAAGTACTTCTTGCGGTAACCGCCGTTCAGCATCTCCTCGCTGAACAGCCGGTCGAAGGGCAGCCCCGACGCCAGGACCGGGACCTCACGGTCGTAGAGGCGGTCGGCGAGCACCACCAGCCGCAGGGCGGTGGACTGGTCCGGGACCGGCTGCACCCCGGTGAGGCAGACCGCCTTGAGGCCGTCCGTCAGCGCGCCGTAGCGGCTCGGGTGGACCCGTGCCAAGTGGTCCAGCAGCGTGGGGAAGTCGTCGAGCGAGGCGCCCTCGGTGGCGTACGCCGCCCGCGTCACCTGGTCGTCGGAGTACGGGTCCGGAGCCTGCGGCAGACCGCGGTGGCGGTAGTCCTCGCCGTCGATGCGCAGCGTGCGGAAGCGGGCGGACAGGCCCTGGATCTCGCGCAGGAAGTCGGCCGCCGCGAAGCGGCCCTCGCCGAGCTTGCCGGGCAGGGTGTTGGAGGTGGCGGCCAGGGCGACCCCCGCGTCGACCAGCTTGCCGAGCAGGGTGGAGACGAGGACGGTGTCGCCCGGGTCGTCCAGCTCGAACTCGTCGATGCACAGCAGGCGGTGACCGGAGAGGGACTGCACGGTCTGCTGGAAGCCGAGGGCGCCGACCAGGTTCGTCAGCTCCACGAAGGTGCCGAACGCCTTCAGGGACGGCTCGGCCGGGGTGGCGTGCCACAGGGAGGCGAGCAGATGGGTCTTGCCGACGCCGTAGCCGCCGTCGAGGTAGACGCCGCGCGGTCCCGCCGGGGCCTTGGGCGCCTTCGCCCGGCCGAAGCCGAGCAGACCGCGCCGGGTCTTGCCGCCGCCGCTCGCGTGGGCTCCGCCGAGTCCGCCGGCGAAGGACTCCAGGACCTGGACCGCCTCGGTCTGGCTGGGCTGGTTCGGGTCCGGGAGGTAGGTGCTGAAGCGGACCGAGTCGAAGCGCGGCGGCGGGACCATCTCGGCGACCAGCCGGTCCGCCGGTACGTGCGGCTCGCGGGCGCACAGGGAGAGCGGGCCCGCTTCGGCTATCGGGCTCGGCTGGGACGCGGCGGAGGAGGACGACACGGTTCACCATGGTAGGGCCTGCCCGGCGCGCCCCGGTGTCCGCCCGGACGGCGGCCACGGCGGTGACGTGCGCGTGTGCGCGTGTGCGCGGCCGGGGCGGGGCGGTGGCCGGGTGCCGTGCCAGACTCCTTGCCATGCGACGCCTGTTCCCTGTGACCGACGAGACGACGCCGAATGCCTCCGCGGGAAGCGGACCCGTGGCCGGCCGGGAGTGGAGCCTGGCCGAGCTCGCCGCCGCGTACGCCTACCCCGACGCGGGACCCGGCGGGAGCACCCCGTGGCTGCGGGGCAACATGGTGTCCACGCTCGACGGGGCCGCCCAGCACGAGGGGCGGTCGCAGCCCATCTCCTGCGCGGCCGACATGCGGGTCTTCGGCACGCTGCGGGCGCTGGCGGACGTCGTGGTCGTCGGTGCGGAAACGGTCCGCCAGGAGGGGTACCGCCCGGCTCGCGCGCGAGCCGAATTCGCCGAGGCGCGGGCCGCGGCCGGGCAGGGGCCCGCCCCGGCCATCGCGGTGATCAGCGCGAGCCTCGACCTGGACTTCGGCCTGCCGCTGTTCACCTCGCCCCTCGTGCCGACCCTGGTGCTGACCGGCGCCGCGGCGCCCGCGGACCGGGTCGCGGAGGCGGAACGGGCGGGCGCCCGGGTGGTGGTCGCCGGTGACGGCGCCGGCGTCGACCCCGCCCGCGCCGTGGGTGCGCTCGCCGGTCTCGGCCACACCCGGCTGCTGACCGAGGGCGGCCCGCGGCTGCTCGGGCAGCTGGTGGCGGCCGGGGTGCTCGACGAGTTGTGTCTGACGATCTCGCCGATGCTCACCGCCGGGGACGCCCAGCGCATCGCCGGAGGACCCGCGGTGGCCGTGCCGCGGCGGTTCGAGCTGGTCTCCCTGCTGGAGGAGGACGGCTTTCTGTTCAGCCGGTACCGGCGGCCGCGAGGGTAGGGGGACGGCAGAGGGGTTCTCCGGGCCACGGCCGGGAAACGGCAGAGGGGTTCTCCGAGCCAGGGCCGGGAAACGGCAGAGGGGTTCTCCGAGCCAGGGCCGGGAAACGGCGGAATAGATCGTTCCGCTTGGCCTCGGCCGGGCAGACTACATTTCGCAGTCCCCGTGCCAGCACGGGGCAGGATGGTTTCCGCAGAAGGGGCGCCGGTGTTCACAAGCGTTTTGATGATCGAGAAGGCCTTGACGTCCGCCGATGTGGAGTTCGTCACCACCTTGCACGGCGAGGAGGAGGTCTCCTTCCACGTGCTGCTCCAGCCGCGCGGCGAGCAGGCCGACCGGCTGCTGCGCGCCATCGACGACATCGCGCTCGGCGAGCTGGACGAGGCGGTGCGCGAGGGCGAGACCCCCGAGGGCGAGGAGGCGCTGAGCACGGGCGAACGCGCCCTGGAGGTGTCGCTCACCGCCCTGCGCACCGCAGGGGCACAGGCGGAGGGCCGGCTGCTGGAGGACCATCCGCTGGACGCGCTGAAGGACGTCGTGCGCGAGGTCGGGGCGGACGAGGTCATCGTGCTGACCGACCCGCACTACGTCGAGGAGTTCTTCCACCGGGACTGGGCCTCGCGGGCCCGGCACAAGGTGGGCGTGCCGGTGCTGAAGCTGTTCTCGCACAGCAAGGCGTAGCGGACGCCGCGAGCGCCCCCGGGCGGTGGGCCCGCCGCCTGCTAATAGGCTGGGGCCTCACCGTCGTATCGCACTCCTGGGAGACACGCATGGCACCCGGCCTTCCCCCCGCCATGGACCGACCGCACTTCATCGGCATCGGCGGGGCCGGCATGTCGGGCATCGCGAAGATCCTCGCGCAGCGCGGGGCCGCGGTGGCCGGCAGCGACGCCAAGGAGTCCGCGACCGCCGAGGCGCTGCGGGCACTCGGCGTCACCGTGCACATCGGGCACGCCGCCGAGCACCTCGCCGACGACGCGAGCTGCGTCGTGGTGTCGTCGGCGATCCGGCAGGACAACCCCGAGCTGGCCCGCGCCGCCGACCGGGGCATCCCCGTGGTGCACCGCTCCGACGCGCTCGCCGCGCTGATGGACGGCCTGCGCCCGATCGCCGTCGCCGGCACCCACGGCAAGACGACCACCACCTCCATGCTGGCCGTCTCCCTCACCGAGCTGGGCCTGCGCCCGTCGTACGCCATCGGCGGCGACCTGGACGCCCCCGGCTCCAACGCGCTGCACGGCGACGGCGACATCTTCGTCGCCGAGGCGGACGAATCGGACCGCAGCTTCCACAAGTACGCCCCCGACGTCGCGATCGTCCTCAACGTCGAACTCGACCACCACGCGAACTACGCGTCGCTGGAGGAGATCTACGACTCCTTCGTCACGTTCGCCGACCGCGTCACCGAGGGCGGCACCCTGGTGATCTCCGCCGACCAGGACGGCGCGCGCGAGCTCACCCGCCGCGTCGCCGGGCGCGGGCCGCGCGTCGTGACGTACGGCGAGGCGCCGGACGCCGACGTGCGGGTCCTGTCCGTGGTGCCGCAGGGCCTCAAGAGCGAGGTCACCGTCCTCCTCGACGGGCAGGAGCTCACCTTCACGGTCTCCGTCCCGGGCCGCCACTACGCCCTGAACGCCGTCGCCGCCCTCGCGGCGGGCGCGGCGCTGGGCGTCCCGGCCGCCGAGCTGGCCCCCGCGATCGCCGCGTACACCGGCGTGAAGCGGCGGCTCCAGCTCAAGGGCGAGGCCGCCGGCGCCCAGGTCATCGACTCCTACGCCCACCACCCGACCGAGATGACGGCCGACCTCCAGGCCATGCGGGCCGCCGCCGGCGATGCCCGCATCCTGGTCGTCTACCAGCCCCACCTCTTCTCCCGCACCCAGGAGCTCGGCAAGGAGATGGGCGAGGCCCTGGCCCTGGCCGACGCCTCGCTGGTCCTGGACATCTACCCGGCCCGCGAGGACCCGATCCCCGGCATCACCAGCGAGCTGGTCGTCGAGGCCGCCCGCGCGGCCGGCGCCGACGTGACCCCCGTGCACGACAAGAGCGAGGTTCCCTCGCTGGTCGCGGGAATGACGAAGCCCGGTGATCTCGTTCTCACCATGGGCGCGGGCGATGTCACCGACCTCGGCCCGCTCATCCTGGACCGCCTGTCGAAGTGAGGGGCACACACCCATGTCGTACGACGTAGAGAAGCCGGACGAGCAGTGGCGCGCGGAACTGAGCTCGGCCGAGTACGCCGTGCTGCGCCAGGCCGGTACGGAGCCCGCCTTCACCGGTGAGTACACCGACACCAAGACCGAGGGCGTCTACTCCTGCCGCGCCTGCGGGGCCGAGCTGTTCACCTCCACCACCAAGTTCGAGTCGCACTGCGGCTGGCCGTCCTTCTACGACCCGAAGGACACCGACGCGGTGGAGCTGATCGAGGACCGCTCGCACGGGATGGTGCGCACCGAGGTGCGCTGCGCCCGGTGCGGGTCCCACCTGGGGCACGTCTTCGAGGGCGAGGGGTATCAGACCCCGACCGACCAGCGGTACTGCATCAACAGCATCTCGCTGCGGCTGACGCCGGCCGAGGGCTGACGGCGGGGCGCGCGCGCCGGGGGGCCGGCCCCCGGCCGCGCGTGCGCCCGGGCGGTGCACCTTCCTAGACTCGTAGCAGGCCCCTTTGCCGGGGGTGCGCCCGGTACGGAAGGCGGTGGTACCGCATGCCGTATGTCGCGGTGAGCGCGCTCAGCCACCCTGGGCTGCTGCGCGAGCGCAACGAGGACAGCCTGGCCGTCGGGCCGTGGACGCTGTGCGCCACGGTGACCGAGAGCCCGCAGACCCTGGTCTTCCCGCTCGGCACCCCGGTCGTCGTGGCCGTCGCCGACGGGCTCGGCGGGCATCCCGGCGGTGACCTGGCCAGCTCGCTGGTCGTGCGCCGGATCGCGACGCTCGGACCCGCCCTCGGCAGCGAGGACGCCGTCCGCGACGCCCTGAACGCCTGCAACCGCGCCGTCTACCAGGCCGCCGGCGGCGACGAGCCGACCGAGCTGACCGCGATGGGGACCACGGTCGCCGGCGTGGTGGTGCGCGAGGACTCGGTGCTCGTGTTCAACGTGGGCGACAGCCAGGTCCTCGCGGCCGACGGCGACGGCCTGCGGCAGGTCAGCGTCGACGACAACCCGCCGCACCCGCCCGGCCGTACGACGTCCGTGGTCACCCAGTGCCTCGGGGGCTCACCCACCTTCCGCGAGGTCCACCCGCACATCAGCACCGAACTCCTCGCGGCCGGCACGCGCTACGTCGTGTGCTCGGACGGCCTGACGGACCCGGTGCCCTCCGACACGGTGGCCGCGATCCTGCGCGAGCATGACGACGGCCGGGCCGTCTTCGAGCTGTGGCGGGCCGCGATCGAGGCGGGCGGGCCGGACAACATCACGGTGGCGGTCCTGCGCTTCGGCGAGGAGTAGCGCGGCACACCCCATGTCCCCCGTCCGCGTCGGAACGGGGCGGCGGCCCGGCCGGTGCGCCCGCGTACGTCGTCGGCGTGGACGCCGGGGGCACCCGCACCCTGGCCGCCCTGGCGCCTCCGGCCGCGCGCCCCTCGGCGAGGGCGACGGCGGGCCGGGGAACGCGCTCACCGTGCCCGAGGCCGGACTCACCGGCCGTCTCACCGCCGCGCCGGCCGGGGCCGTTCCACCGGAGCCGCGCGGCCGGGTGGCGGCGTCGCGGGCGGCTTCGCCGGTGCCTCCCGGCCGGCGCCCGGCGAACCCGGGCAGCCGCGCGCACGCCGCCCTCACCGCCGTGCCGCACCAGCCGGGGATCACGGCCGCTGCCGTCGAGATCACAGCGACGGCGGGGTCGCGTTCGCCTCCGCGCCGGGCGGCCCCGCCGACGGGATCGCCCGTCATCGCCGGTACGGGTGCCGTCGCCGTGCGCGTCACCGGGCGGGCCGGCGGCGCCACCGCGGGCGGCGACGGACGGCTGCCCGGCGACGACGGCGCCGGTTCTGGCTCGGGGGCGAGGCGGGGCGGGCCGACGGCCCTGGCCGGGGCGGGCGGACGCGCCCCCGGGATGCCCCCTGACGTGCTGCCGCCCGGGCGTCCGCCCTGCTCCTCGCCGCCGGGGAGCATCCGCCGGTCCATGGCTCGGCCGATGTGCCGGGCTGCTACGAGGGCGATCCGGAGCCGGAGAAGCGGTACGCCGGACCCGTCCGCCGCAGCGCGGGCCGACCGACCCGAGGGCCGCGCGCGAGGGCCGCTCGGGTGAGTGCGGCGGGCCGTGAATGGGCGCACACTGGAGGGGTGCTGTCGGTGCTCAAGGGGGTGTCGGCATGGCGGCGTCCGAGTGCACGAAGGTCCGGCTGTGGCGGTGGCGGCCCAATCCGCTGAAGCGGCGCAGCGACGTCATCGAGGCGTGGGTGGTCCTGGGCGTATGGCTGCTCGCTGTGCTGGGCGGTGTCTTCGCCGGCCTCGCGGCGGCGGACGCTGTCGTCCGCTCCGCCGGACGCGTCCGCGCCGAGACCCGTCAGGTGACCGCCGTCCTGGTGCGGGACGCCGAGGACCCGGCGGCCGGCCGCGTGACCAGTGACCACCTGGTGTGGGCCAAGGTCCGCTGGACCGAGCCGGACGGCACGATCCGCACCGACGAGGCGCGGGTCCCGCCGAAGGCGAAGGCCGGCGGCCAGGTCCAGGTGTGGACGGACCGGCACGGCATCGTCGTCAACGAACCGCTGTCCGGGGCCGAGACGACGCTGCACGCCGTCTCCGGCGGCCTGCTCGCGGGCGCGGGCGCGGCCGGTCTCGTGCTGGGCGCCGGCTGGGTGGTGCGCCTGGTGATGGAGCGGCGGCGG
Organism: Streptomyces sp. NPDC046859; assembly: GCF_040645135.1. NCBI lineage: Bacteria > Bacillati > Actinomycetota > Actinomycetes > Kitasatosporales > Streptomycetaceae > Streptomyces > Streptomyces sp. NPDC046859. Next base: position 66,984 of record NZ_JBEYXR010000026.1, on the reverse strand, counting down.
CTGGAGCAGTGGGCCGCGGAGTGGGAGCGGGTGGACACCCCGTGGGGCTGGAAGACCGGCTGAGCCGTGGTGCCCCCGGCCGGCGGGGGCACCCGGTCACTTCACGTCCGCGCTGGGCAGCGCCGTGGGAGACCTGGTGTCCAGGTTCTCCAGGCCCTTGGGGATGCTGAGCGTCAGGATCGGCGCGCCCGGCTGCGGCGGGGGCGGCGTCAGCTGGTCCGCGGGCAGCTTCGGGGGCGTGGTCTGCTGGAAGTTGTTCTGGTCGAAGTTGACCAGCCCCGTCTTCTCCAGAATCGTGATGTGGTCGAGAACGGTGTCGTTCGCGAGGTCGGCCAGCTGACGCACCATGGTGTTCTGCGTGTTCGCCCGGATCTTCGCGATCACCGGGAAGATCTGGCCGTGCGTCACCCGCATGATCGCCACGCCGGTCGAGTCGAACTCCTTGCCGGTCTTGGAGTCCACCGTCGCGACGAACTGCTGCTGCTGCGGGCTCGCCTGGTTCGGCAGCGTGATGTTGAGCTGCGCGGCGGCCTTGCGGCAGGCGAGGTCGAGACGGGCGTGACCGACCACCAGGTGCTGGCCGGCCTCCTTCATGGCCGGGGTCGTGCCCCGCTGCATCGCCATCATGCCCAGCGGGTGCTCCCAGAGCCCCGCCGCGCGCACCTTGACCACGAAGTCACGGTCCGCCTCGGTCAGCGGCCCCCACTGCGTGTTGGCGATGACGCGGTCCTGGCTGGCGGATGTGGTCTGCACACCCAGCATGGCGGGGTAGGCGAGGGCGGAGAGGGTCAGGATCAGGGCGCCTCCCACAAAGACGGTGCCAACCATGCGGCGCGAGACGGGCATCGTGCCTCCAGATGTGAACGGCTCGTACTCCCAGAGGTACGGACGGGACGGCGAGAACAATCACCGCTACGGGAAAAAACTTGCGATCCGCTGATGCGGCGTGCGTCACACAGCCCCCAGCCCGCGCTGCCGCGGCGTCTCACCAGCCCGTCAGCAGCAGATGGTTGACGAGCAGGGCCACCAGCGCCTGGGCCGCCAGCCAGCCCCGGGCCCCGGTCAGGAACGCCGTCGCGGGCAGCAGCCACAGGGCGAACGGCAGCCAGATCCGCTCCGTCTCCGCCTTGCTCATCCCGGACAGGTCGGCGACGAGCAGCGCGGCCAGCGCGGCCAGGACGAGCACCCCGAGACGGCCGTCGGGGTCGGTGCGCGCCCGGCGCAGCGGCACGGCCCCGGCCCGCCGCAGGCCCGCCACGACCGCCACCCCCACCACCGCCACCAGGCAGGCCAGGTTGGCCCACACCCAGTACAGCTGCGGCCGGTCGCCGCCGACGCCCTGGTGGTAGCGGGTGACCAGGAGGCCGTACGCCTCCCACCAGGAGAAGCCGAAGGCCGTGAACACCAGCGGCACCACGGCGCACCCCGCCAGGACGAAGGGCAGCGCCCGGACGCGCGCCGACCCCAGCCACAGCACGGCCGCGCCGATCACCACGAGCAGCGTCAGCCCGTACGACAGATATACGGCGAGGCCGGCCGACAGCCCGGCGGCCAGGCCGGCCGAGCGGGGCCGGTGCCCCGTCACCGCCAGCGCGAGGAACGCCGGCGCCCACGCCGCGACCGCCGCGAAGTACGCGTCGGCCGAGGTGCCCAGCCACACCGCGCCCGGCACCAGGACGAGGAACGGCGCGGCGCGCCGGGCGTGCCGCTCGGAGGCCAGCGCGCGGACGGCGACGAGGACGGCGACCGCCGCCGTGGTGCCGACGGTGATGCACCACGCCCCCGCCCAGGCCCCGCCGCCCAGACCGGCCCGGTCCAGGTACACGAAGGTGAGCGTGGCCGCCGGCGGGTGCCCGGCGACATGCGCGGGCCAGTGGTCCGGCGTGCCGAGCAGGATGTGCCCGGTGAAGTCCCGCAGGGTCGCCGGGATGTCCTGGAAACGGCCGACGGCCCGCAGGTACTCGTGCCGTGTCGTCAGCCGGCCGGCGACACCCCGCTGCCAGCCGTCGGCCAGCGCCAGCGACCAGGTCCAGGCCAGGCCGGCCCCCCACACGGCCGCGAGCAGCCGGCGCCAGGGCAGCCGGGCGGCCAGGGCGGGTCCGTACGCCACCACCGCGACCGCGACGAGGAGCGCGGCCGGGGTGCCCGGACCGGCGTGCGGATGCCAGGTCGCGAGCAGCGGCGGCCAGTTGACGTGGAGGGTGCCGTCGCGGCGCTCGACGAAGGTCCCGACCACCGCCGCCACCGCGAACAGCAGCACGGCGGCGCCGGCCGCGTACAGGTCGCGGCGCAGCGCGCGGCGGTCGCCGGGGCTCGCGGCCGGGCGGCTCTCGGGCGTCTCGGGGGGGAGATCACGGGTCACGTCAGCACGCTAGGACGCCCAGGGGTCCGCCCCCCGTGTGACAAGCGGGGACGTCAGCGAACCGTCATGGTTCGCCTCGGGCTCCGACGGGCCGCCGCGGCCTACGGTCGGCACATGGCACGGTCCCCGTTCGCTTCCTCGTTCTGGCGCAGTCCGCTGCGCGGACCCTGGCTGACGTCGGTGCTCGGCGTCGTCCTGCTCGGCGGGATCACGGTCCTGTTCGTGACCGGGCTGCTGTCGTACGCCGCCTACAACCCCGACCTGTCGCCGGTGAACGACAAGACCCCCGGCAAGGGCGTCCTCGGCTTCTACCTCTTCCCGTGGCCGACCGGCCCGCGCTGGCTGTACCGGCTCAACCAGGGCGTCCACGTCACCCTCGGCGTCACCCTGATCCCCGTGCTGCTGGCCAAGCTGTGGTCGGTCGTCCCCCTGCTGTTCCGGCTGCCGCCCGCCCGGTCCCTCACGCACGCGCTGGAACGCCTCTCGTTGCTGTTCCTGGTCGGCGGGGCCCTGTTCGAGTTCGTGACGGGCGTGCTGAACATCCAGCTGGACTACGTCTTCCCGGGGTCCTTCTACCCGCTGCACTTCTACGGGGCGTGGGTCTTCTTCGCCGCGTTCGCCGTCCATGTGCTGCTCAGGGCGCCCGCGGCCCGGCGTGGTCTGCGAGGGCTGCGGGAGGAGTCCGGCGGCCCGGCGGCGCCCGCGCCCGCCGAGCCGACCGTCTCGCGGCGCGGCGCCCTCGCGTTCGTCGGGGGCGGCTCCCTTCTGCTGTTCGCCACCACGGTGGGGCAGAACTTCGACGGGGTGCCGCGCAGGACCGCCCTGCTCGCCCCGCACGGCGGCGCCGAACCGGGCAGCGGCCCGGGCGCCTTCCAGATCAACAAGACGGCCCGGTACGCCGGGATCGGCGCGGCCGACACGTCGGAGGAGGCGTGGCGGCTCGTGGTGACGGGCCGCACCGGCCGCACCGTCCGCCTCTCCCGCGCCGACCTGCTCGCCCTGCCGCAGCACGAGGCGGCCCTGCCCATCGCCTGCGTGGAGGGCTGGTCCACCTCCGACCAGCGCTGGCGCGGGGTGCGGCTGCGCGACCTCGCGGCGCTCGCCGGCGACGAGGGGGACCCGCCCGACGTCCTGGTGGAGTCCCTCCAGCGGCACGGCGCCTTCCGGCGGGCGGCCCTGCGCGCCGACCAGGTCGCCGACCCGCGCAGCCTGCTCGCCCTCGCCGTCAACGGCGGCGAACTCACCCCCGACCACGGGTATCCGGCCCGGGTCATCGTGCCCGCCGCGCCCGGTGTGCTGAACACCAAGTGGGTGGCGCGGCTGACCTTCGAGGACCTGTGATGCGCCGGCTGCGCCCGCCCCTCGGCAGCCCCCTGCGGCTGCTCCTGCTCGCCTGCTCCTTCGCGCTCACGGCGTACGCGGGGGTGCGGCTCCTCGCCGAGGACCCGTTCGCGGTGGCGCTGTGGTTCGTGGGCGCGGCCGTCCTCCACGACATCGTCCTCGTGCCGTTGTACGGGGCGGCGGACCGCGCGCTGCTGCGGGGCATGGAACGCTCCGGCCACCGCGCCCGCACGATGTACGTCCGGGTGCCCGCCGCGCTGTCGCTGCTGCTCCTGCTCGTGTGGTTCCCGCTGATCACCGGCCGCGTCGCGGACCGCTACGCCCGTGCCACCGGCCTGTCCCCGGACGGCTTCCTCGCCCACTGGCTCCTGATCACGGCCGCGCTGTGCGGGGGTTCCGCGGCGGTGTACGCACTGCGCCACCGCCGGCCGCGCTTGGGAAGGCGGCCCGGGGCCTGAAAGCTGTCGGCCACCTGTCGGCCATCTGTAGAAATGGCCCTCACCGCACCCGCCCCTCGGCGTACCGCGTCAAGTGCCGCACTATGAACGGGTGGAGAACGTACGCCTGCTCGTCGTGGACGACGATCCGCCCATCGCCGACCTCGTCGCGACCGTCGCCCGCTACGAGGGCTGGGAGGCGGTCACCGCGAACTCCGGCGCGGAGGCGCTGCGCAAGGCCGCCGCGTTCCACCCGGACATCGTGGTGCTCGACCTGATGCTGCCCGACGTCGACGGCTTCGGGGTACTGGACCGGCTGCGCGCCACGGGGCGGATGGTGCCCGTGGTGTTCCTGACCGCCCGCGACGGTGTCGCCGACCGGGTCGCCGGACTCACCCGCGGCGGCGACGACTACCTGGTCAAACCCTTCGCCGTGGAGGAGCTGATGGCCCGGTTGCGCACCGTGCTGCGGCGCAGCGCGGGGCCCGGCTTCCAGCGCTCCGTGCTGAGGGTCGCCGATCTGACGATGGACGAGGACACCCGCGAGGTCCGGCGCGGCGACCGGCCGCTCACCCTCACCCCGACCGAGTACGAGGTGCTGCGCTATCTGATGCGCGGGTCGCCGGCCGTGCTCACCAAGGCCCAGATCCTCGACCACGTCTGGGAGTACGGCTTCGGCGGCCGCTCCAACGTCGTCGAACTCGTCGTCAGCAGGCTGCGCCGCAAGCTGGACGACACCGGCGCCCCGCTGATCCACACCGTGCGCGGCTTCGGCTACGTGGTCCGGGAGGCGTCGGGGTGATCGGGCGGCTGCGCCGGGCATACCGCGCGATGCGCCTCGGGACCCGGCTGGCGCTCGGCCTGGCCGTGCTGGCGCTGACGGTGTTCGCGGTGGTCGGCACCGCGCTGACCACGTATATGCGCGACTACCTGGCCGCGCAGCTCGACACGCAGCTGGCGCAGGGGCAGATCGCCCAGTCCAGGTCCCTCGCCGACCACGGCACGCTCAGCGGCAAGAAGTACTACAGCTGGTTCTACGCCGTGTACGACGTGACGGACGGCCACGCCGTGCTGCGCACCCCGGAGGACCCCGCCGATCTGCCCCCCGACGTCGACGACTTCACGGCGCTGGCCCGCACCCAGGCCGGCGCGCACCGGGAGGTGCTGCGCACCGCGCATCTGCGGGGCGACGGCGAGTACCGGCTGCGGGCCTGCGAGGTGGAGCCCGGCGTGATCCTGGTCAGCGCCGCGCCCCTGGACGGCATCGAGGACACCGTCGGCCGGCTGATCACCCTCCAGGCGGTCACCTTCGGGCTGGCGCTGGCCGCCCTGGTGGCCCTCGGCCGGGGCATGCTGCGGCGCGGCCTGAGACCGCTCAGCGACATGGCGCACACCGCGCGGGACATCGCCTCGCACGACCTGACCGACTCCGCGCGGCTGCCGGTGCGGCACGACCGGAGCGGCGGCGGGCCCGAGGTGGAGGAGCTGCGCACCGCGTTCAACACCATGCTGGCGCACATCGACGGCTCGCTGGCCGTGCGGGCGGAGGCGGAGCAGCGCCTGCGCCGGTTCGTGGCGGACGCCTCGCACGAACTGCGCACGCCCCTGATGTCGGTGCGCGGCTACGCCGACCTCTTCCAGTACGCCGCCGCCAACGCCCCCGGGGAACGCGAGCGGCATCTCGCGCGGCTGCGCGCCGAGGCCGCCCGCATGGGCGTCCTCCTCGACGACCTGCTGCTGCTCGCCCGGCTCGACGCCGCCGACGTGGAGACGCCTCTGCGCCCGGTGGAGGCCGACCTGGTGGACCTGGTGGGGCAGGCGGCGGACGCCTTCCGGACCACCCGCCCCGGCCACCCGCTGACGGTCGTCCCCGGCCCCGGCTCCGTGCCCCTGCGCCTGGACCCGCAGCGCGTCCGCCAGGTCCTGGACAACCTCCTCACCAACGCGGCCGTGCACACCCCGCCCGGCACCCCGGTGTCGGTCGCCGTGTCCGTCGCGGACGGCTCCGCCCGGGTCTCCGTCACCGACGCCGGGCCCGGCATACCGCCCGCCGACGCCGAACGCGTCTTCGACCGCTTCTACCGCGTCGACAAGGCCCGCAGCCGCGACCGCGGCGGCAGCGGACTCGGGCTCGCCGTCGCGCGGTCCCTGGTCGAGGCCCATGGCGGCCGCATCACCGTCTCCGGTGAACCGGGAGAGACCCGGTTCACCGTGACGCTCCCGCTGACCGCCCCGGCCCTTACGAACCCATGACATGGGGGCCGCGCGACGGCCCCGGGGAGCGGCGGCGCCCTAGCGTGAAGGCATGCGTGTACTGGTCACCGGCGGCGCCGGATTCATCGGGTCCCAGATCGTCCGGGCGCTCGCCGCGCGCCGGCACGAAACCGTGGTGTACGACGTCCGCACCGATCCCGCGGCGGACGTGCGCGACCCCGACGGCGTGCGGCGCGCCCTCGCCGGCGTCGACGCGGTGTGCCACCAGGCGGCCATGGTCGGCCTCGGCACCGGCTTCGCGGACGCCCCGGAGTACGTCTCCCGCAACGACCTCGGGACGGCCGTGCTGCTCACGGAGACGGCCGGGGCCGGTGTACGCCGGCTGGTGCTGGCCGGGTCGATGGTCGTGTACGGCGAGGGCCGCTACACCTGCGCCCGGCACGGCGTCGTCCGGCCCGGCCCGCGCACCGTCGCCGCCCTGGACGCGGGCCGCTTCGAACCGCCCTGCCCGGTCTGCGGTGCCGACCTGATCCCCGGGCTGGTGGGGGAGGACGCCCCGGCCGACCCGCGCAACGTGTACGCGACGACCAAGCTCGCCCAGGAACATCTGGCGGCCGCCTGGGCGCGCACCACCGGCGGCACCGCCGTGTCGCTGCGCTACCACAACGTCTACGGCCCGGGCATGCCCCGCGACACCCCCTACGCCGGGGTCGCGTCCCTCTTCCGCTCCTCCCTCGCGCGCGGGGAGGCCCCCCGCGTCTTCGAGGACGGGCGCCAGCGCAGGGACTTCGTCCACGTCCGCGACGTGGCCGCCGCGAACGTGGCCGCGCTGGAGGCGAGCGGCGGGGACCTTCCGCCGGGCGCGCTGACGGCGTACAACACCGGCAGCGGGGAGCCGCACACCGTGGGCGAGATGGCCCAGGCGCTCGCGACCGCCCTCGGCGGCCCCCAGCCGGTGGTGACGGGGGAGTACCGGCTCGGGGACGTCCGGCACATCACGGCCGACTCCGCGCGGCTGCGTGCCGAGCTGGGCTGGAAACCGCAGGTGTCCTTCGCCGAGGGGATACGGGAGTTCGCCGGGGCGGAGCCGCGCGACGGGTGACCGCCCCGCACCGGCCGGTGGTGCTGCCCGCGTTCAGGAAGCGGCGGCGGGCAGCACCACCTCGAAGCGGCAGCCTCCGGGGACATTGCGCACGGTCGCCCGGCCCTCGTGCGCCTCCACGATGCCCCGCACGATGGCGAGTCCGAGCCCGGCGCCCGCCGGGGGCGTCCGGGCGTGCGTACCGCGCCAGCCCGTGTCGAAGACGCGCGGCAGGTCCTCCTCCGGGATGCCGCCGCAGCCGTCGGTCACGGACAGCACCACACCGTCCGGGGAGCGTTCGGCGGCGACCGCGACCGTGCCGTCCGCAGGCGTCCGGCGGATGGCGTTGACCAGCAGATTGCCCAGCACCCGGCTCATCTCCCGGCCGTCCACCTGCACCGGCAGCGCCTCCACCCGGTCGCCGACGAGCCGTACGCCGTGTTCCCGGGCCAGCGCGTCCGCGCCCGCGAGGGCGTCGCCCACCAGGTCGTACAGGGACAACCGGGCGAACGACAGCTTGAGCGTGCCGGCGTGGATCCGGGACAGCTCGAACAGGTCGCCCACCATGCCGTCGAGGCGTTCGACCTCCATCCGGATCTGCTGCAGATAGCGATCCGGGTCGGCGGCGACCCCGTCCTCCAGGGCCTCCGCCATCGCCCGCAGACCGGCCAGCGGGGTGCGCAGGTCGTGGGAGATCCAGGCGACCAGTTCGCGCCGCGAGGACTCCAGCGCGCGCTCCCGCTCCCGGGACTCCGCGAGCCGGGCGCTGGTCGCCTCCAGTTCCCGGCTCAGCGCGGCGAGTTCCGCCGTGGCGGGCCCGTCCGGGGAGGTGAAGGCCCCGCCGTCGCCGAACGACCGGGCGGCGAGCGCCAGGGCGTGGCTGCGGGCGGCGACCCAGCGGCCCAGCAGCAGCGCGGTCGCCAGGGAGACCACCGCGGCCATCGCCACGACGGTCGTGACGACGCTCAGGTCGTGCCCCGAGAGAAACATCGCCTGCGCCACGGCGAGCGTGCCCGCCAGCATCGCGGTGACGCCGACGCCCGCGACGACGGCGAGGTGCGTGATCAGCGAGCGCCGCCGGATCAGCAGCAGTACACAGGCGCCCAGGACGCCCGCCGCCGCGGCGCCCAGGAACGCGAACAGGGCGATGAGCAGCGTGTCGCGCACGTCAGCGCTCCTCGGCGGGGGCGGCGCCGTCGGTGTCGAAGCGGTAGCCGACGCCCCACACGGTCTGGATCAGCCGGGGCCGGGCCGGGTCGTCCTCGACCTTGCCGCGCAGCCGGCGCACATGGACGGTGACGGTCGACAGGTCGCCGAAGTCCCAGCCCCACACCTCGCGCATCAGGTCCTCCCGGCCGAACACCCGGCCGCGATGGCGCAGGAAGAACGTCAGCAGATCGAACTCACGGATCGTCAGGGCGAGTTCGGCTCCGCCCTTGGTCGCGCGGCGGGCCGCCGGGTCCACCGACAGGCCCCCGGCGCGCAGGACGCCGGACGGCTGGGCGGGGCGGGCGCGCCGCAGCACCGACCCGACGCGCAGCACGAGTTCCCGGGGGCTGAACGGCTTGGTGACGTAGTCGTCGGCGCCCACCTCCAGGCCGAGGACGCGGTCCTCCTCGTCGCCGCGCGCGGTCAGCATGATGACCGGCACCGGTCCCTGCCCGCGCATCCGGCGGCACACCTCCAGACCGTCCATGCCGGGCAGCATCAGGTCGAGGACGACGAGGTCCGGGCGGCGTGCGGCGGCCGCCGCGAGAGCGGCGGGCCCGTCGCCCGCCCGGTCCACCACGTACCCGGCGCGGTCCAGGTACCCGGAGACGATCTCGGCCACGGTGGGGTCGTCGTCCACGACCAGGACCCGCGCCCCGGCCCCGCCGCTCGGCTCTTGCTGCTTCATGCGGCCAGCCTCGCACCCTCCGCGCGCGCGAGACGCCGCCCGGACCGCGACGTCCGCGTTCCGTAAGAAGCCCTCGTCCGAAATGCCCGGTTCGCGCTCGTAGGGTGAATGCCGTGACGACCTCCTCACCCCGAGCCACCCCCGCGGACCCCGCACCCGTCGACGTCGTGCTGCCCTGCCTCGACGAGGCCGAGGCCCTGCCCTGGGTCCTGGAACGCGTCCCGCCCGGCTGGCGGGCGATCGTCGTGGACAACGGCTCCACCGACGGCTCCGCGGACCTCGCGGACCGCTTCGGCGCCACCGTCGTCCGCGAGACCCGGCGCGGCTTCGGCGCCGCCTGCCACGCGGGCCTGACCGCCGCCACCGCGGACATCGTCTGCTTCTGCGACTGCGACGCCTCCCTCGACCCCGGCGACCTGGTGCCGTTCGTGCGACGCGTCGCGGCCGGCGAGGCCGACCTGGTCCTCGGGCGCCGCCGGCCCCGGCGGCGCGGCGCCTGGCCGCCGCACGCCCGCGCCGCCAACCTCGCCCTCACCCGGCTCCTGCGCCGCCGCACCGGGCTGCGGCTGCACGACCTCGGCCCGCTGCGCGCCGCCCGCCGGGAGGAACTGCTCGCCCTGGACCTGACGGACCGGCGCAGCGGCTACCCCCTGCAGATGGTGGTGCGGGCCGCGGACGCCGGCTGGCGCATCACCGAGGACGACGTGCCCTACCGGCCCCGCACCGGCGCCTCCAAGGTCACCGGGACCTGGCGGGGCACCTGGCATGCCGTCCGGGACATGAGCCGCGTGCTGGCCGAGAAACCCGCCGCACCCGGCGTACGGGAAGGGGCCCGCCCGTGACCACCCTCCTCGTCATCGCCAAGGAGCCGCTCCCCGGCCGGGTCAAGACCCGGCTCACCCCGCCCTTCACCCCCGAGGAGGCCGCCGCGCTCGCCGAGGCCGCCCTCGCGGACACCCTCGACACCGTCGCGCGCACCCCCGCCCGGCGCCGCGTCCTCGTCCTGGACGGCACACCGGGGCCCTGGCTGCCGCCCGGCTTCGACGTCGTCCCGCAGGGCACGGGCGGACTCGACGAACGGCTCGCCGGCGCGTTCGCCGCCTGCGACGGCCCGGCCCTGCTCATCGGCATGGACACCCCCCAGGTGACCCCCGGCCTGCTCACCGTCGACTGGGCGGACTGCGACGCGTACTTCGGCCGCGCACACGACGGCGGGTTCTGGGCGCTGGGCCTGGCCGAGCCCGACCCGGACCGGCTGCGGGGCGTCCCCATGTCGCAGCCGTACACGGGGGCCGCCCAGCGCGCCCGGCTCGCCGGACTGCGGGTGCGGGACCTGCCCCGCCTGCGGGACGTCGACACCGCGCTCGACGCCGGCCTGGTCGCCGCGGCGGCACCCGGCGGACGGTTCGCCGCGGCCCTGGCCCGCCTCGGCCCGGCGGCCCGCCGATGAGCGGGCTCAGGGAGGCCCCCGCGCCCGCGGACCAGGGCGCGCCCTGGTCCGCCGACCCGTACGCCCGTGCCCTCGGCAGCGGCCGCGGCCCCCTCTTCCTGCGCCGCGATGACGGCTGGCTGCTCCCGCTGGACGTGGAGCGCTGGTGCGCCGACGCCGACGCGGTGGACGGCGAGGTGCTGCGGCGCTGCGAGGGGGCGGTGCTCGACGTCGGCTGCGGCCCTGGACGCCTGGTCGCGGCCCTGGCGCGGCAGGGCCGCACCGTGCTCGGCATCGACGTCAGCGACGCCGCCGTCGCCCGCACCGCGCGGCTCGGCGGTCCCGCGCTGCGCCGCTCCGTCTTCGAGCCGCTGCCCGGCGAGGGCCGCTGGGGCACCGCCCTGCTCCTCGACGGCAACATCGGCATCGGCGGCGACCCGGTGGCCCTGCTGGAGCGCCTGGCCCGACTCGTGTGCCCCGGCGGGCTGTTGCTCGCCGAGACCGTGCCCGGCCTCGACCTCGACGAGCGCGTCCAGGTCCATGTCACCGACGCCCGGGGCGCCGAAGGCCCCTTCTTCCCCTGGGCCCGCCTCGGCACCCCCGCCCTGCTGCGGCACGCGGCACGGACCGGATGGCGGCCCGCCGGACAGTGGGCGGTGGACGGCCGGGCCTTCGCCGCGCTGCGTGCCCGCGCGATACCGGACCAGCGCAAAGGTCCCGCAACACAAGGCGTCTAGACTCGGGCCCGATCGGCCCGGCCCGTGGGTCGCACGCGGGCGAAACCTGCCAGACCCGAAGGGTATTCGGCGTTTTGATACGGATAGATGCAGTCACCAAGCGATACCCGGACGGCACGGTGGCGGTCGACCGGCTGTCGCTGGAGATACCCGACCGTTCGATCACCGTCCTCGTGGGCCCGTCCGGCTGCGGGAAGACGACCACGCTGCGGATGATCAACCGGATGGTCGAGCCCAGCGAGGGCACCATCCTCCTCGACGGCGTGGACGTCCAGCGGCAGCCGGTCAACACCCTGCGCCGGTCGATGGGGTACGTCATCCAGAACGCGGGCCTCTTCCAGCACCGCACGATCCTCGACAACATCGCGACCGTGCCCCGCCTGCTGGGCTGGGGCAAGGAGAAGTCCCGTGCCCGGGCACGGGAGCTGATGGAACGCGTCGGCCTCGACGGCTCCCTCGCCAAGCGCTACCCGTACCAGCTCTCCGGCGGCCAGCAGCAGCGCGTCGGCGTCGCCCGCGCGCTCGCCGCCGACCCGCCGGTGCTGCTGATGGACGAGCCGTTCTCGGCCGTCGACCCCGTGGTGCGCAAGGGGCTCCAGGACGAACTCCTGCGCATCCAGGAGGAGCTGGGCAAGACCATCGTCTTCGTCACCCACGACATCGACGAGGCCGTCAAGCTCGGCACCATGGTCGCCGTGATGCGCACCGGCGGCCGGCTCGCCCAGTTCGCCCCGCCCGCCGAACTGCTCACCGACCCCGCCGACGCCTTCGTCGAGGACTTCCTCGGCGCCGACCGCGGCATCCGCCGGCTGTCCTTCTTCTCCTCGGCCGGCCTCGACCTGCTCACCGGGCCGATCGTCGCCGTCGACGCCTCGGCCGAGCAGATCGCCGACGCCCGCCGGGCCGGCGCCCCCTACCTCCTCGTCGTCGACACCGACGGCCGGCCCGTCGGCTGGGGCGACCCCGCCGAACTCACGGCCGGGTCCATCGCCACCGGTGAACTCCTCTCGCACGGACGGCCGTTCACCGCCGGCGCCGACTCCCTGCGGGCCGCCCTGGACTGCGCGGTGCTCTCGCCGACCGGCTGGGCCGTCGCCGTGGACGGCGAGGGACGGGCCACCGGGGTCGTCTCGCAGACGTCCATCGGCGACGCCATCCGCGGCGCGCACGCCGGCCGCGCCGCCGCCGGAACGGCCCAGAAGGTCGCCCCGTGAACGACCTCTTCGACATGCCGAGCTATCTGGAGCACAGCTTCCTCGGCCTCGTGGGGCTGCATCTGCGCGAGGCGCTGGTGCCGGTGCTGGCCGGGCTCCTCCTGGCGCTGCCGCTCGCGCAACTGTGCGTCCGCTTCCGCTGGCTGTACCCGCCGGTGCTGTGGGTGACGACCGTGCTCTACGCCATCCCGTCGCTGGCGTTCTTCGTCGTCCTCATCGACTACACCGGGCTGAGCGAGCTGACGGTGATGATCCCGCTGGCCGTCTACAGCCTGGTCGTGCTCGTCCCGGCCATCGTGGACGGGGTGCGCTCGGTGCCGCAGGAGACACTGGCCGCGGCCACCGCCATGGGCCTGGGGCCCGTACGCCGCTACCTCCAGGTGCAGTTGCCCATCGCCGCGCCCGCCATCCTCGCCGGGCTGCGGGTGGCGGCCGTCTCCAGCATCTCGCTCGTCAGCGTCGGCATGCTCATCGGCAACGAGGGCGCCCTCGGCAACATGCTCGACGCCGGACTGAAGTACAACCAGCCCCGGCTGGTCTGGCTGTCGGTGATCTCCACCGCCGTCCTCGCCATCCTCGTGGACGCCCTTCTGATCGTCCTGCGGGTGTGGGTGACGCCCTGGATGCCGCGCGGCGGCGGCCGGGGCGCCCGGACCGTCCTCGCGAAGGGAACCGCCCGGTGAACATCCTGAACTACGCCGACGCGTTCTTCAGCAACAGCGCCCACTGGCAGGACTACGACGGCATCCCGGTCCGGCTCGGCGAGCACGTCCAGTACACGCTCATGGCCCTCGGCATCGCCGCCGCCATCGGACTCCCCGTCGGGCTGCTCACCGGCCACACCGGGCGCGGCGGCAACGCGCTCGCCCTCATCGCCACCTCCGGCCGGGCGCTGCCCAGCTTCGGCCTGATGGTGCTCATGTTCATCCTGCTGGGCCTCGGCATGGCCCCGGTGATGATCCCGCTGGTGGTGCTCGCCGTCCCGCCCATCCTGGTCACCACCAACGAGGCGATGCGGTCCCTGGATCCGGCGCCCGTGGACGCGGCGCGCGGCATGGGCATGGGCGAGGCCCAGGTGCTGTTCCGGGTCGAACTGCCCACGGCCCTCCCGCTGATCCTCAGCGGGCTGCGCTCCGCCGCCATCCAGATCGTCTCCACGGCCACCATCGCCGCGTACGTCAGCTTCGGCGGCCTCGGCCGCTACATCGTCGACGGCCTCTACCAGCGGGACTACGAGAAGGTCGTGGGCGGCGCGACGCTGGTGGCCGGGCTCGCGGTGGCCACCCTCCTGGTGTTCTGGGCGGTGGCCCGGCTCGCCGTCTCCCGGGGCGTGCGCAGGCCCGGCTAGGCGCTGGACGGCGGGCCACCCCGGTGGCCCGCCGTCAGCCCTCCGTGCGCGCCAGGGCCAGTTCCAGGACGACGAGCAGCGCGTCCCGCACCGAGCCGGTCTCCCGGGCGTCGAACACGACCACGGGGACGCCCTCGCTGACGTCGAGCGCCCAGCGGACCTCGTCCAGGGTGTGCTCGACCCGGCCGTCGAAGGCGTTCACGGCGACCGCGAAGGGGATGCCCTTGTGCTCGAAGTAGTCGACGGCGGCGAAGCAGTCGTCCAGCCGCCGGGTGTCGACGATGACGAGGGCGCCGACCGCGCCCTCGACCAGGTCGTCCCACATGAAGCCGAACCGCTCCTGCCCGGGCGTGCCGAACAGGTACAGCTTCAGGGTCGGGTCGATGGTGATGCAGCCGAAGTCCATGGCGACCGTCGTCGTGGACTTCTGCGGGGTGTGCGTGAGGTCGTCCACCCCCGCCGCGACCTCCGTGATGGCCGCCTCCGTGGTGAGCGGCTCGATCTCGGATATCGCCCCCACGGCGGTGGTCTTGCCCACGCCGAAGCCGCCCGCGATCACCATCTTGACCGGCAGCGGCGGCCGTGCCGTCGCCGTCGTTCCGGCCGTGGCGCCGGCGGCCGTTTCAGTCGCTGTCACTGAGGACCCCTCGTGCGTCGGGGATGGCGCGCAGGCCGTCGATGACCCTGCGCAGGACGGAGGCGTCGTGGACGACGCCGGAGTCGGGCACGTGCACCGTGAGCCGGCCCTCGTCGCGCAGGTCCTCGGCGAGGACCCGCACCACGTTCAGATGAAGCCGCAGCCGGGCCGCGATCTCCGCGAGGGACTGCGGCAGCCGGCACACGGCGACGATGTCCCGCCGCTCGAAGGCGAGCCGGTGGAGCCCGTCCAGTCCCTCGGCGGTGGCCACCACCTGGGTCTCGACGGGCATCGCCCGGTCGCCGGTGGTGTCCGCGACCCGGCCGGCGGTGAGCAGGAACGGCCGCACGGCGGACGCCTGCCCGACCGGTTCCGGGCCGCTCGGGTCCGGCGGTGGGATGTCGTCCGCCATGGGGAGTCCGCTCCTTCCGGCCCGGTCAGCGGGCCGAGGCCGCACCGACGCTGTTCTTGAGCTCCAGGACGAGCTGCGGGCTCAGGGCGGCGCCGGCCCGGTTCGCGAACACCGTCATCTCGTAGGCGACGTTGCCCAGCTTGGCCTCCTTGTCGGTGACCACGCCGAGCACGGCGCCGCCACCGATCGCGGAGACCAGCACATGGCCGCCGTCCAGATCGATGATGACCTTGTTGAGCGCCCCGAGACCGTAGTTGCCGGACGCGCCCGCGGCCAGGCTCGTGATCCCCGAGACGATCGCCGCGAGCCGCTCGGAGTCGGCCTGCTGCCGCAGCTCCGACACGGCGATGAGCAACCCGTCCGAGGAGACGGCGATGGCGTCCACGACACCGGCCGTCTCGGTCGCGAAGCGATTCAGCAACCAGGTGAAGTCGGCTGCGGCGGCCGCCAGTTCGGCTGGCGAGGCATCCGTGCCTCCTGCCGGGGTGCCACCTGTCGACGTGCTCACTGCTCCGCTCCTTCCGGGGGGTCGTTCTGGTCCTGGGCTGGGGGGTTCGGTGCCGGGACCGGGACGGCCCCGCTCTCACGGTGCGCGCGCTCCACGGCGGCCTCGAACGCGTCGAGTTCGTCGCGCACGGCGGCGGCGTCGACGACCCGGGGCCGGTCCGGCAGCACGGCCGCCCGGTCGTCGCCCGGTCCGCTCTTGCGCAGGGTCGCGCCCCGGACCCGCCGCCGCAGCGGGCGGGCGGAGGACGAGGCGCCGGGACCGGCGGGGGCGTGCGAGGAGCGGGGCGCGGGCACGGCGGGTGCGGGGCTCGCGCCGGACCGGGTGGCGGTGGCGCCGGGGTCCGGATCGCCGGCGCGGGCGTGGTCGGCCGGTGCCGCCGGGCGCCTGGAGCGCCGCGGGAGGGGGTCGGGTCCCGCGGTGTCCGCCGGTACGGCGGCCGGGCGCACGGGCGGCGCGGGCACCGGGCCGGTGGCGGGGGCACCCGACGGCCCGGCATCGGGCAGCGCGGTGCCGGCCAGGGCCGACAGCGCCGGGGTGGACGTCGCCGCCGTCGTGCTGCCGGTCACCAGGCGGGCCGAGGGGATCGTCACCTCGGCGGTGACACCGCCGCCCGGGGTGCGGGACAGGGTGACGCCGATCTTCCAGCGGCGCGCGAGCGTGCCGACCACGAACAGGCCGAGCACCTTCGTCGGTACGAGGTCGAGCCGCTCGCGGCGGATCAGGCGGGCGTTCTCCTCCGCCAGGCGCTCGGCGCTCATGCCCAGGCCGTGGTCGCTCACCACGATCACCGCGTCGGCGCCGTCCGCCGCCACCGTCACCTCGACGGGGCTGTCCGCCGGTGAGAACGACACGGCGTTCTCCAGGAGTTCGGCCACCATCAGCGTGAGGTCGCCGATGACCTCCGGTTCCAGGACGGCCTCGGACCGCGCCCGCAGCTCCACCCGCTGGAAGCCCTCGATCTGGCCGAGCGCCGCCCGCACGACGTTCGTGAGCGAGGTGGGACCGGCGTCCAGGGCGGCCTCGTGGATGCCGGCCAGCAGCATCAGGCTGTCGGCGTTGCGCCGCAGGCGGACGGCGATGTGGTCGATGGAGTAGAGGCGTTCGAGGAGCGCGGGGTCGGTCTCGCCGCGCTCCACCGCGTCGATCAGCGAGAGCTGACGGGACGTCAGATTGCTGACGCGGCGGCCGACGTTGCCGAACATCTCGGCGACGTTGCGCCGGCTGAGCACCTGCCGCTCCAGCAGCGCCGCCGCCGTCGTCTGGACGTCGTTGAAGGTCTTGGCGAGCTCGCCGATCTCGTCGCGCGCGGTGACCGGCATCTCGCGCAGCCGGGGCGGCCCCTCGTCCTCGGCGTCGTCGTCCGCGACCCGGGCCAGTTCGCGCCGGGCCACGTCGGCGACCTGCCGCGCGGCGCCGGTGAGGGCGACCACCGGCCGGACCACGGAACGCCGTACGAGCACGGCGAGGACCAGCCACAGGGCGAAGCCGATCAGCGCGGACCCGAGGAGCAGCAGCGCCCGCCACGCGGCCGTCTCGGACGCGTGCTGCGCCCGGTCGGCGATCTGGTCGATCAGCGAGGTCGTGATCGACAGCCGGGTCCTCGCCTGGTCGCGGTAGGCGTCGTAGGAGTCGAGGGCGCGGTCGAGGGACGCGCGGACCTCGGCGGGGGAGCCGGCCTGCGCCGCGCCGGGGTCGATCTGGAGCTCGGCGTACTGCCGGCTGATGGTGGACTGCGCGGTGGTGTACCGGATCCCGGCGAACGTGTCGGCCTGCGCCTCGGTGGCGAAGCGGGTGAACCGCTCGGCCTGGTGCGTGAACTCGTCGTAGGCGCCGATCGCGCCGATGACCTCGATCAGCGCGTTGGAGTCGCCGGTCGACGCGGAGAAGACGGCCGTCTCGAACTCGCTGTGCGCGGCGGCCGACCGCAGCAGCGAGTCCAGCAGGTTGCCGGTGAAGGTGGTGGCGAGTTCGGGGTTGCGGTCCAGGGCCAGGCCGTCGATCAGCTGACCCGAGGCGTGGGTGTAGGCGGGGTCGATGTTGCTGGCCGGCAGGTACCCGTCCTCGATGGTGTCCCGCAGTCCGGCGAGGCCCTCGACGTTCTTCAGGGCCTGGGCCTCGGTCTCCGGCAGCCGCTCGCCGAACGCCTCGCGCACCCGCTCGACCTGGGCGTCCACCCGCTCCTGGGCGGTGCGGTAGGCGGACGTCGAGGAATCGCCGCCACCCGCGGCCTCGTGCCGTACGGAGAGCAGCACGGCCTGCTGGTGCTCGGCGGCCAGTCCGTCGACGAGTTTCGCGACCTCCACGCTCTCGCGGACCAGCCGGGCGGCGTTCGCGGCCTCGCGCGACTGCCCGGTCTGCTCGGCGATGAGGTAGGCCAGCAGGGCCGCGACGACCGTGAGCGGCACACCGACCAGGAGGTTCAGCTTGTGCCGGAAGGGCCAGCGGTCGGGGTGACCGCGCATACGGCGGGGGCGGGGTCCGCCTGCCTCGCTCGTGGGCACCGGGATTCCTCCTTCGTGGGCGCCGCACCTGGGGCGCACGCCTCACGTGACCGCTGTTGCTGACTTCCGATCGGTTCTGTGCGGGACAGTACCGTCCCTTCGGCGCTGTGATCGGAACTGTACGTCAAGATTCCGTTACACCAACCGAGCACCCCGGTCGCCCCGCCTTCACGACGCGCACAACTCCTTGACACATGGAGGATTTTGAGGCCAATCGGTGACCTGGCAGCACTTGACTCATCGAGAACCCGCTGGATTGGATCAGTGGACAAGCTATCCCAACCCCACTGAACCGGAACGGGAATCGTGACTTTCACCCTGCGCAGCAGCTCCCTCAGGAACCATCCCGGCGCGGCCGCCCTCGCGCTCGCGACCGCCGCGGCGCTGCTGACGGGATGTTCCTCCGGCGACAAGTCCGACCCCCTCGCCGAGGACAAGGCGAGCGGTGACACCGTCGTCGTCGGTTCGAACAACTTCGCCGAGAGCGTCCTGATCGCCGACATCTACGGCGAGGCCCTCAAGGCCAAGGGCATCAAGGTCAGCTACAAGCCCAACATCGGCAGCCGCGAGACCACGTACGGCCTGCTCAAGAACGGCTCCGTCACAGTCCTGCCGGAGTACAACGGCTCGCTGCTCGCCTACCTCGACCCGAAGGCGCCGCAGGAGTCCGCCGAGGCCGTCAACACCGCGGTCAAGGCCAAGCTGGACGCCAAGCTCACCCTGCTGGAGTCCTCCCCGGCCGAGGACAAGGACTCCGTCAGCGTCAACGCCGAGACGGCGAAGAAGTACAAGCTGACCGCCGACTCCACCCTCGCGGACCTCAAGGACGCGGCGCCCGAGCTGCTGATCGGCGGCTCGCCCGAGTTCCAGACCCGCCACCAGGGCCTGAAGGGCCTGGAGACCGAGTACGGCCTGAAGTTCAAGTCCTTCAAGGCGCTGGACGCGGGCGGCCCGCTGACCCAGGCGGCCCTGACGAAGAACACCGTGCAGGCCGCGGACATCTTCACCACGGACCCCACCATCACCAAGGAGGGCCTCGTCGTCCTCAAGGACCCGAAGAACCTCTTCGGGTTCGCCAACGTGACCCCGCTCGTATACAAGAGCGGTCTGTCCGACGAGGGCGTCGCGGCGCTCAACGCCGTCTCCGCCAAGCTGGACACCAAGACGCTCCTCGACCTGGACTCCCAGGTCCAGCTGGAGAACAAGGACCCGCTCGACGTGGCCAAGGCCTGGCTGAAGTCGGCCGGCCTGGACTGACGACGCTCCCGGCGCGCCGGTGACGGGCGAGGGCCCTCACCGGCGCGTCCGCGTGTCCGGACCGCCCCGCGCCCTCAGAGCCGGTCGAGGCCGTCCCGCACCTTCTCCAGCAGGCCCGGTTCGGCCGTGCCGGGCGTCACCGGCCGCGGACGGTGCACGGTGATCAGACCGGCCTCCAGCAGATCGCACAGCATGATCGCGACGACGCTCACCGGCAGGTCCAGCCGTGCCGCGAGCTCCGCGACGGCGACCGGGCGGGCACAGCGCCGCAGGATCCGCAGTTGCTCGGGCTGCGGGCGCGGCGCCCGCTCCGGCGGTGGATCGACCGCCGTCACCCGCGTGATCAGGGTGAAGTCGCCACGGCTGGGCCGGGTCCGGCCGCCCGTGAGGGTGAAGGGACGTACCAGCCGGCCCGCCGTATGGTCTGGGCCCACCTCACGCACCCGGGCCGACATGGGCCCGCGGTGCCGCCGACAGGTGCTCACCGATCTTCTTCACCAGCATGTTCATCTGGTACGCCACCACCCCGACGTCGGCGCCCTGGTTGGTCAGGACGACCAGATGGGCGCCCGGACCGGCCGTGGTCAGGATGAGATAGCTCTGGGCCATCTCGATCAGCGCCTGGCGCACCGGCCCGCCCCGGAAGTCCATGCTGACGCCCTTGCTCAGACTCATCAGACCGGACGCGGTCGCCGCCAGCCGCTCGGCGTCGTCGCGCAGGAAGCCCGTCGACTTGCTCACCACCAGCCCGTCCTCGGACAGCACGACGGCGTGGTTGACGTCGGCGACCCGCTCCACGAGTCCGGTGAGCAACTGGTCGAGCTGGGCGTCGGTGGCGGGGGTGGGGCGTGTCATGGCGGAGTCCTTCATGAGCGGTCGGACGGGCTGGCGGGCGTGGGGGACGTGGGGGGCGGGCAGGCGCCGGACGGGGCGGGGTCGCGGTCAGGCGGGTCGGTGGGGCGGTCGTCGGCGGGCTCGGAGCCGTCCTCGGCCCGGGCCCGGAGCGTGCCGCGCTGGAAGCCGCCGAGGGAGGAGGCGGCCCGCTCGGCCGTGAAGTCGTCGTCCCCGGAGCCGTCCTCGTCGGCGGGCGGGGCCCCGTCGCGCGGACCCGCCGCGGGAGCGGCCCGCCGCACCCGGCGCGGCAGGGGCGTCAGCTCCTCCTCCGGATCCGGCCGGCGGGCGGCGGGGACCTCGGGCCGCCCCTCCTCGTCGAGGTCCTGCGTGCCGAGGTACTCCTCGCCGGCGTCCCGCGCGTCGAGGTCCTCCTTGTCGGGCTCCTCGTCCGGCACGTCCGTCACCACGACCTCGTCCGGGACGAGCACGATCGCCGTGGTGCCGCCGTACGGGGAGGGGCGCAGGGTGACCGTGATCCCGTGCCGCCGGGCGAGCCGCGCGATCACGAACATGCCGAGCCGCAGATCGTCCGCGAGCGCCACCACGTCGAACTTCGGCGCCTCGGCCAACTGGCCGTTGAACGCGGTGTAGTCCTCCTCGGACAGACCCAGGCCGCGGTCCTCGACCTCCACGGCCAGCCCCTTGGCCACCAGGGCGGCCCGCACGGCGACCGGCGCGGGCGCCGGCGAGTAGAGCGTGGCGTTCTCGATCAGCTCGGCCAGCAGATGGATGAGGTCGGCGACCGCGGGCGGCGCGATGTGCACCTCCTCCTCGGTGTGCACCTCCACCCGCCGGTACTCGGCGACCTCGCCGACGGCGCTGCGCAGGATGTCGATCAGGGCGACCGGCTCGCTCCAGCTCCGGCCGGGCCGCTCGCCGCTGATGATCACGAGGTTCTCCTGGTAGCGGCGCAGCTGGCTGGCCGTGGAGTCCAGCGCGTACAGCCCCTTGAGCACGTCGGGGTCCTCGTGCGCGCGCTCCAGCGCGTCGAGTTCGGTCAGCTGCAGATTGACCAGATTCTGGCTCTGCCGGGCGATGCCCAGGATGACCTTCTGGAACCCCCGCCGGGTGTCGGCGAGTTCGACGGCGGTGTGCACGGCGGTGCGCTGCGCGGTGTTGAACGCCTGCGCCACCTCGCCCAGTTCGTCGCCGCCGTAGTCGAGCGGCGGTGTCGCCAGCTCGACGTCGACCTTCTCGCCCCGCTCCAGCCGGGCCACCACGTCGGGCAGCCGCTC
This sequence comes from Streptomyces sp. NPDC046859, assembly GCF_040645135.1. Classification (NCBI taxonomy): domain Bacteria; kingdom Bacillati; phylum Actinomycetota; class Actinomycetes; order Kitasatosporales; family Streptomycetaceae; genus Streptomyces; species Streptomyces sp. NPDC046859. Next base: position 45,480 of record NZ_JBEYXR010000026.1, on the reverse strand, counting down.
CTCGGCGAGGGCGAGCGTGGCCTCGCGCAGGCCGCGCAGCCGCCGCGACAGCGAGCGGGTGATCCGCCAGGACACCGCGAGGCACAGCAGCACCGCCACCAGACCGCCCGCGCTCAGCAGCGCGGCGGTGACCAGCAGCCCGCGCGCGTCGTCCGCGCTGCGGTCCAGCAGGGCGGACGTCTGCCCGCGGATGAGATCCGTGTACGCGTCGGACACCCGCAGCAGCGCGGCCCGCCACTCCTTCCGCACGTCCGGGATCGCGACCTCGCCGCCGTCCCCCGTGGGGCGGGCCGCGAGCACCCGGTCCTCGACGGACTGCAGGGTGAGCCACTGCGGGCTGCGCAGGATCCGCTCGGTGCGCGCCTTCGCGTCGCCCGTCAGCGACGGGAGGATCTGGTCGCCGACGAGCCAGCGCCGGGTGCCGACCAGCTTCCCGAACTCCGTCCACGTCGCGGCGTCCATCCGCCCCGCGGGACCGGCCAGGGTCAGCAGCGCGTCCTCCTGGGACATCAGCTCCGCCGCGTGCTCCAGCGAGACGAGCGGCGCGGCCTGCGAGGTCAGATCGCCGTCGTCGACCTGGGACAGCTCCCGGAAGACGTGGATCTGGTCGTCGATGATCGACGTGTACTGGCCCAGTGCCTGCGCGGGTGTGATGTCGGTGGGGTGGTCCACCTGGCCCCGGTAGTACTCCAGGCTGCCCGCCGACGCGACGACCGAGTAGAGCCGGTCCTTGATCCGTTCGGGCGCCCGCCTGATGTCGCCCGACCGGTCCAGGAGTTCGGCGACCGCCTCGTCCGTACGGACGCGCTGGTCGTCGAGCGCGTCACGGGCCGCCTGCTGGCGCGAGGCCAGCCACACCGCCGAGTAGCTGCGCTCCCGCTGCAGGGCGAGGGTGGCCTCGGTGCCCATGGCCCCGGTCGACTCGCTCAGCTCGGTCTGCGCCCGCAGCCGCAGCCCCTCGGAGAACATCTGGACCGTCGTCACGCTCCACACGGCGGTGAGCGTCACGCCGGGCACCAGGGCCAGCAGGAGCAGGGAGAGGCGGATGGAGCCGAGGCGGCGCCGGGGACCTGTCCGTGGAGACATCGTCGTCCTTGGGCGTTCAGCGGAGAGCGGAGGCGGGCAGCGCGGGGGTGCGGCCGTACGGGGGGACCGGCGCCGGGGGTGACGGCGCGGCCGGTACGGCGCGGGGGGTGCGCAGGATGCTATCCGCACATGTGACCGTCCGTGTCACGCGTGACGAAACTTTGGCACCACCGAGCGAAGTGTCCGGTTCAGCGGGTCCCGGCGCCGGCGAACCGGGCGACCGCGGCCACGTTCTTCCTGGTGACGAAGGCCGGACCGGTGAGCACCGGTTTCTCCCCGCCGCCGAGGGTGTTGCCGTTCGTCCGGTACAGCCACAGCGCGTCGACGGCGAGATAGCCCTGCAGGTAGGGCTGCTGGTCCACGGCGAACCGCACGTCACCGGACTGGACCGCCGGCACGAGGTCCTTGCTGAGGTCGAAGGTCGCGACCTGCGCCCGGCTGCCGGCGTCCCGCACCGAACGCACCGCGGCCAGCGCGAACTGGGCGCCGTTGGCCACGACTTCGTCGATGGTCGGGTCCTGGCCGAGCCGGGCCGCGACGGCCGTGGTGACGGCGTCCAGGTCGGTGCCGTCCACGTACAGGTTCTCGCTCTCCCCGCCGAACGCCTTCTTCACGCCCGCGCAGCGCGCTTCCAGGGAGACGTTGCCGCGCTCGTGGACGACACACAGGGCGTGCCGCGCCCCGAGGCCGTCCAGCCTGTCGCCCACGGCACGGCCCGCGACGCTCTCGTCCTGGCCGAAGAAGCCGAGCAGGCCCGCCGAACGCCACTCATCGATACCGGAGTTGAGACCGACCACCGGGATGCCGGCCGCCCGTGCCTCGGCGACGGCCCGCGCCATCGCCCCCGGCTTCGCCAGGGTCACCGCGATGCCGTCGACCCGCTGCCGGACCACGTCCCGCATCAGGGCGGCCTGGCCCGCCGGGTCGGCGTCACTGGCGTACGTCAGGGCGACGCCGTCCTTCGCGGCGGCCGCCTCGGCGCCCTTGCGCACCAGGTCCCAGAAGGCGTCGCCCTCCCCGCCGTGGGTGATGAGGGCGATCCGGGGCCCGGAGGGGCCGCCCGCCGCGTCCGTGTCCTCCCCGTCGCCGGTCCCGCCGCCGGAGCACCCGGCCAGTACCAGACAGACGGCGGCCGTCCATATCGCGACCCGGACGGAGGCGGAGGACGGGCGTGGGGTGTTCATGGTGGTGCGGCACCTCGCTGTGCGGCCGAGCAGGAGGAACGATGGGGAGCACGGCCGGCGTCGCACGGCTGGGGTCCGCCGGTCCGCTGAACTCCCGCTGGGGCGGAGCCAATCGCGTGCGGCCACCGGTAGTCAAGTGCGTCACCACACGGGGTGAGACGCCGCTGCCACATCGTGATGAACCGCCCGCGCGGACACGCCCGGAACCGCGGCCTCCCGGTGAGCCCGCGTTCGCTCAGCCCGTCCTCACGGCGGCGCGGCGGCGCTCCCGCCGGCTCGTGCGCGGTTCCTGGTCCGGCAGCCATCCGAACACCAGGCAGCTCCCGACCACCCCGAGGAGCAGCCCGACCAGGAACCCGCCCAGGTTGGAGGTGAGCCAGGTCCCCAGCGAGACCAGGACGCCGGTGATCGAGTAGAAGAGCCGCTGTGCCGGGTTGAACAGGGTCAGCAGGCCCAGCAGCACCATCAGCACGGGCAGCAGATACCCGGCCAGGCCCTGCATGCCGATGTGAAGGACGACCTTCAGTGAGGCCTTCATGGTGAGCAGGATCCAGGCCCCGCCGAGCGCCAGCAGCAGCCCGCCCCAGAAGGGCCGGCCGGACCGCCACCGGCGGAAGGCGGCCCGCGTGCCCGCGCGCCCGTCCATCAGCAACCCGAGCCGCTGAATCGCAGCTTCAGTCCGGGCAGCTTGAACACCCCGGCGGTGGTGGCGTAGTTGGTCTGCCGCAGATGCGCGATCCGCACGGTGTCGGCCTGCTGGCTGAAGACGCCGATGGGTCCCTTCACACCGGCTTTCGTCAGGGTGCTCGCGTCGTTGCCGATCTCGATGTTGTTGAACGCCGCGTCGCCGGACAGCTCGGTGGAGTCGGTGGTCAGATCGCGGGCGGTCACCTTCTCGGCCCCGCTGCCCGCGGTGATGAGCAGGTTCGTGCCGCCGAGGTCGACGCTCTGGCACAGCTTGGTGAGGGTGGCGTTCTTGATGGCGGAGGTGACGATCAGGACTTGGCCGCCGGTGTCGCCCTCGTTGGGGCTGCCCGGGGCCATCTCGTCGAGACCGCCGAACTGCGCGAAGCCGGTGCCGTCGAGCTCCGTCGCGGTGACCGTGAACGGCATGCCGGAGATGGCGAACTGCACACCCAGCGCCCCCTCGGCGGTGAGCACCGCGAGGCCGGCGGCGACCAGGGTCGCCGGCACCGCCATCACGGCGGCCCGGCGGGCCCGGACGCGCCCGCGGCGTACGGAACCGCTTTCCGTCTGCGCGGGGGTGTCACCGAAGGGCGGGGTGACGTCGGTGGACGAGGCCATGGCTGCTCCCAGGTGTGAAGGACACGGGTAGGGCATCAGCGGCACGTTGTCCTGGCGCGGACAGCGCCCGCGGCGCACGTCCACTCGCATCTCCCGGCGGATGCAAGGGCTTTCACGTACTCCGCGGTAGCCAAAGCCGGAAGTTACCGGTGGTTACACCTGAGGGTCAAGACAGTTGTGGAAAAACGGTGTCGATGAGGTGCCGCCCGCGCCCGGCGGGCCGCCCGCGACCTCGTGAACCGTCGGAATGCACGACAACTCCCGCGCAAACGCTTGACGTTGACGGACACTCAGGTCTACAACTCTCGCAGGTTCCCCCTGGATCCGTGGCGCCGGATCCCCGTCGCGTGGCCCTTGCCCGCGCTCCCGGACCGCATCTCCTTCACACTTCGCCTCCGCGAGATCCTCCCCGCGCGCCGACACGGTCGCTCCCCCCTCGACCCGTGCCGGGCCGCCGCCGGACCCTGGCGTACGGAGAAGGCGCCATGGACCGGCGGCGGCGCACGCAGCGCACCCCCACAGCCCCCCACAGGGCTCCCCGACTCCCCGGGCGACCTGAACCGCCCGGGGCTCCCCCTACGAAAGTCGAGGTACACCCGCATGCGCACCCGCACCCTCACGACCCTGGCCGGCGCCGTCGCCGCGCTCACCCTCCCGTTCGCCGTCCCCGCCTCCGCGGCCGACGGCGCCGTGCTCACCGTCGGTTCCCCCGACGGCGCGGCGGTCGCGGCCGGTGACGTCCTCACCGCTCCGCTGGCCGCCGGCACCACCGCGACCTTCTACTCCAGCGCCACCGGCACCAGCGGCCTGACCTGCACGTCGTCCCAGTTCACCGCAGCTGTGACCGACAACCCGGCCGCGCCCGGCACCGCCACGGAGTCGGTCACCGCGCACACCTTCGACGCCGCCAGCTGCTCCACCAACGTGGTGGGCGTCCTCGGCGTCACCAGCATCACGGTCAACAATCTGCCGTACGACTCCACCGTCGCCTCGGACGGCACGGTCACGGTGACCCCGCCCGCGGGCTCCACCGTGCGCACCACCGTCGTGCTGCGCACCCTGCTGGGCAGCGTCAACTGCGTCTACCAGGCACCGGGACTGACGGGCGCGGCGAGCAACGACGACCACACCATCACCTTCACCCGTCAGCAGTTCAGCAAGGTCTCCGGCTCGTCCCTGTGCTTCGCCAACGGCTACTTCACCGCCAAGTACGCTCCCGTGAACGCGGACGGCGAAGTGGTGTACGTCAACTAGACGCCGCCGGGCCGGAGTTCATTTCCGGCGCAGGCGCAGGGCCAGTGCGGCGCCCCCGGTGAGCACCAGCACCGCGGCGGCGCCGCCCGCGACCAGCGGCGCCGAGGCCCCCGTGGAGGACGTGCCGGTGGACGCCACCGGAGTGCCGGCGGGGGCCTCGGCGGCGCGCGGGGCCCCGGAGGCGGCCTTCTCGGCGGCGCCGGTGGCGGAGGCCGTGGGCAAGACGGAGACCGGCGCCTTCGTCGTGGGCTTCGCGCTGCCCGCGGTGTCCTTCGCGCTCCGCCCCGGCCCCGCGTCGCCCGTCGCCGCGCCGCCCTCGCCGCCTCCCGTCGCGGCCGGGAACACCACGTCGGAGCACGAGTAGTAGGTGTCCGGCGTACTGGTGTTGCGCCACACCGTGTACAGCACATGGCGGCCCGACCGGTCGGAGGGCAGTTTCGCCGTGATCCGGTACGCGCCGTTCGTCAGCGCCGGGTCCTTGACCTCGGCGAACGGCCGATCCGGCAGATCCGACCAGGTGAGCGGTTTCGCCGGGTCGTAACCGGCCTTGGTGAGATAGAGCTGGAACGTGCCGGTGTGCGGGATCGTCGAGGAGTACCGCATCCTCAGGGTGGCGCCGGGCGTGAGCCGGGTCGACGGCCAGTCGGACCGCGCGAGGTCGAGGCCCCGGTAGGCGGGCAGCCCGCCGCTGCACAGTCCGCCGTCGGGCACCACCTGCCGGTCCCGCCCGTTCACGTTCGCGATCCGCAGGTTGTCCCAGGCCGTGAAGGGCGCCCCGTTGGCCGCGACGGCCGCCCGGCACGCCGCCGACCGGGAGGCGGCACCGCCCTCGGGGGAGCAGGCGTACACCCGGCTCACCGGATCCGTCGGCGCCCCGTGCGCCCGAGCGGGCCCCGCCGCCCACACCGTGAGCAGCGACGGCACGGCGACGGCGGCCGCCAGGGCGGCGCGATGCGAACTGATCCAGGGCATCCGGGACATCCGGAACGACTCCTCGGCCGACGGCAACGGTCCCTGTGCAGTACGGGAATTCGGCCCGGCGCGTTCAGTGCGCGACGAGCCGGGGCAAAGCCCGCCATTACCGGTCGGGTACCGGACATCGAGGGTGGGTTTCCGGCCTGGTCGAGGGTTTCCCCTGTATTCCGATGACCTTCTCTTTGCCTATCGTTCCACCACAGCTGACCCACAGGTAACCCCGGACAGGTCCCAGCTCGCGCCAGGCCGGCCGCCGCGCTCCGCACGTCGCACCGCCCCCACCTACGCCTCCCCCGCGTACCACCCCCACCCACGCACGCCTTCCCTGCGTACCCCCCGCCGCTTCGACGACGAAGCGACTCGACCGCCGCTCCGCGCTGCCCGGAGTACGGCCGGCCACGAAAGGCACTCCCTTGCGCACCTCTGCGTCCCTCAGACGGAAGCTGATATCCGTCGCCGCGGTCTCCGCGACCCTCCTCACGGCCGCCACCACCGTCGCCGCCGCCCAGGAACCCGCTCCGCCCGGCTCCGCCGCCGTCCCCACCGCCCAGACCGAGACCGCGCCCGGCACCCCGGCCGAGCGCCTGATCGTCGGCTACCGGTCCGGTGCCGCCGAAGCCACGTCGAACAAGGCCGCCAAGGCCGACGCCGCCGCCAAGGGCGACAAGGCGGGCGAGAACCTCGACTTCGAGCGCCGCCTCGGCTCCGGCGCCGCCCTCGTCGGCCTCGGCGGCGACGTCACCACGAAGGACGTCGCGGACGTCGTCGCCGCGTACCGGGCCGACCCGCAGGTCGCCTACGTCGTACCGGACCGGCTCAACAGGCCGCAGGCCACGCCCGACGACCCCGAGTACGCCAAGCAGTGGGACCTGTTCGAGTCCACCGCCGGCATGCGGGTGCCGGGCGCCTGGGACGTCGCCACCGGCACCGGCGTGACCGTGGCCGTCATCGACACCGGCTACGTCGCCCACTCCGACCTCGCCGCGAACATCGTGCCCGGCTACGACTTCATCTCCGACGCCACCGTCGCCAACGACGGCAACGGCCGCGACGGCGACCCGGCCGACCCCGGCGACTGGACCGCCGCGAACGAGTGCCAGGCGGGCGACCCGGCGTACGGCTCCTCCTGGCACGGCACCCACGTCGCCGGCACCATCGCCGCCGTCACCGGCAACGGCAAGGGCGTCGCGGGCATCGCCCACGGCGCCAAGGTCTCCCCGCTGCGCGTCCTCGGCAAGTGCGGCGGCTACGACTCCGACATCATCGACGCGATCACCTGGGCGTCCGGCGGCGCGGTCTCCGGTGTCCCGGCCAACGCCCACATCGCCAAGGTCATCAACATGAGCCTGGGCGGCGGCGGTTCCTGCACCACCGCGACGCAGAGCGCGATCAACGCCGCCGTGAGCCGTGGCACCACGGTCGTCGTCGCCGCGGGCAACAGCAACGTCAACGCCGCGAACTACTCGCCCGCCTCCTGCGCCAACGTCGTCAGCGTGGCCGCCACCGACCGGCAGGGCAACCGCTCCTACTACTCCAACTACGGCACGGTCGTGGACATCGCCGCACCCGGCGGCGAGACCAACTCGGTGACCGCGAACGGCATCCTGTCGACGCTGAACTCCGGCGCGCAGGGCCCGTCCGCCGAGAACTACGCCTACTACCAGGGCACCAGCATGGCCGCCCCGCACATCGCGGGCCTCGCCGCCCTGATGAAGTCGGCCGACGCGTCGCTGACCCCGGCGCAGATCGAGTCCGCGATCAAGACCAACGCCCGTGCGCTGCCCGGCACCTGCTCCGGGGGCTGCGGCGCCGGTCTCGCCGACGCGGCGAAGACGCTGCAGGCGGTGAGCGGCTCCGGCGGCTCCACGGGGGATGCCACCTTCACCAGCACCACCGCGCTGTCCATCCCGGACGCCGGCTCCGCGGTCGAGTCCCCGATCACGGTCACCGGCCGCGGCGGCAACGCCCCCTCGGCGCTGCGGGTCGGTGTGGACATCACCCACACCTACCGCGGTGACCTGGTCATCGACCTGGTCGCCCCGGACGGGTCGGCGTACCGCCTGAAGTCCGCGAGCGGCTCGGACTCCGCGGACGACGTCAAGGCCACCTACACGGTGAACGCGTCCACCGAGGCCGCCGACGGCACCTGGAAGCTGCGGGTCCGTGACACGGCCGCGCAGGACACGGGCCGGCTCAACAGCTGGAGCCTGACCTTCTGAGCCGACGTCCCGAAGGGGACGCCACGAGCGGGCGGGCCGGCCGATGCGGATGGGGCATCGGCCGCCCCGCCGTCCGTCCCCGCCGCCCGGCACCCCCTCGGAAACCGTCACTCCGGTCCGATGTGATCACGGTCCGTGTCAGGCGTGGCCCACGCCGGCGGCCGTCGCGTCGAGGGCGGCGAGCACCCGCAGCCCGCGGTCGGGCTCCCGGTCGATGCCGGTCAGCAGGCCCGGCACCGCGATGCCCGGCAGCAGATGTCCCCACAACTGGGAGATGCGCTCCGCCAGATCCTCCCGGTCGGTCAGCGCCCGGGACATCAGCTGTATCCCGGTGAACGAGCCGACCAGTAGCTCCACCGTCTGCCGGGGCCGCACAGTGGGCAGCAACTCGCCCTGCTCCAAAGCCTGTTCCAGCACGACGACCAGCAGGTCCGCCCACTGCCGGAACGCCCCGGAGTGGTCGACGCCGGACGGCGCGCTCTGGTCCACGGCGAGCCGCACGCTCCCCTTGAGCAGGGGGTGGTGCCGCAGCCGCTGCCCGAACACGAAGGTCATGTCGACGACTTCCTGCAGCTTGCAGGGCTGCGGCGGCACCGCGCCGAAGGAGATCTGCTCGTCCAGCACGGCCTGCGCGAGCGACTCCTTGGAGGGGAAGTGGAAGTACAGGGCGCCCTTGGTCACCGCGGCCCGCTCCAGGACCATCGAGATGGTGGTGGCGGCGTACCCGTGCTGGTCGAAGACCGCCCCGGCGGCATCCAGGATCACCTGCCGCGTTCTGATGGCGCGCTCCTGCCTCGCCATAACAGCCCCTTCGTCACCCGAGTCGGCCTGTGCGCCCCGCGTCTGCCGGAGCGGTGGGGCACGAGCGAGTGACCCGCGGCCGCATTGAAAACAAACCGGTCGCCTCGTACTCTAACGCTCGCGGCACGGGCACCTCGCCGCCTGTTCAGCGCAACGCACGGGCACACACGGGGGACCCAAGGAGGGGACATGCCACCTTCGCGGCCAGTCGCCACGACCCTGCTCGCCGGACTCCCCACGGCGCCCGGCGGATTGACGGCCACGGTACCCCGCCAGCTCGTCCACCGGGCCTCGGTAGCCGAAACGTTTCTCACCGGGGCGGTCGCCACCGGCGCCGACTCCTTCGACGTCTTCGCCGAGTGGCCGCGCACCCACCAGCTGCTGGTCTCGCCCGACCGGTCGGCCTACCAGCCGATGCTCGTCGCGGAGACCGTCCGCCAGGCCGGCACCCTGCTCGCCCACACCGCCTACGACGTCCCCCTCGGACACCACTTCGTACTGCGGGAGCTGGACATCACCACCCGGCCCCACCTCCTGACCGTGGGGTCCTCACCCGCCGAACCCCTGCTGCGCGTCACCGTCACCGACGTCACCCGCCGCGGCGGCCGCCCCGCCGGATTCCGCTACGAGGCCGACGTCCTGCTCGGCTCCACGAGCGTCGCGACCGCACGGGTGGCGGCGACCTGGACCGGCGAGGCCGTCTACCGTCGGCTGCGCGGCGGCCGTTCCGCCTCCACCGTCCCCGTCCTTCCCCTCCCGCCGGGCCTGCCGCCCGCCACCGTGGGCCGCGCCTCGGCCGCCGACGTCGTCCTGGCCCCGGCCGCCGCCCCCGGCCGCTGGCAGCTTCGCGTCGATACCGGGCACGCTGTTTTCTTCGATCATCCCCTCGACCACGTCCCCGGGATGCTCCTGCTGGAAGCCGCCTGCCAGGTCCTCGCCGCCGACCCCGCGAGCCGCGGACGGACCCCGGTCTCCTACTCCTGCGTCTTCCACCGGTACGCCGAACTCGACCTGCCCACCTGGATGGTGCGCACCGGGACGGCGGGGCCGGGCGGCAACGGGGTGCGTGTCACGGCCCGTCAGAAAGACGCCACGGTATTCGAGTGTGGGGTGGGGACGGGGGAGCGCTGAGATATCGTGTGCACGGACTGAGAAACAAACGGCATGTCCCGTTCTTTTCCGCCCCCTTCAGGAGTGTCCCCCCGATGGCGAGGCAGCTACGCGCCGAACAGACCCGCACCACGATCCTCACAGCCGCCGCCGAACTGTTCGACCGTCATGGCTACGAATCCACCAGTCTGAGCGACATCGTCGAGCAGGCCCAGGTCACCAAGGGAGCCCTGTACTTCCACTTCGCGGCGAAGGAGGATCTCGCGCAGGCCATCATGGAGCTCCAGTCGCGGGCGTCCCGGCAGGTCGCCGCCGAGATGGAGGGCCGCGGTCACTCCTCCCTGGAGGCGCTGATACGCACGACGTTCGGCATCACCCGCCTGTCCGTCGAGGGCCCCATCCCGCGCGCCGGGCTGCGCCTGGCCACCGGGGGAGTGGTGATCCGCCCGCCCCTGCGGCACCCGTTCACCGAACTGCTGGACATCACCACCCGCCGGCTCGTGTGCGCCGCCCAGGAGTCCGACCTGCACCCGGACGTCGACGCCGAGGCCGCCGCGCACGCCCTGGTCTGCTTCTACATCGGCACCCGTGTCGTCGGCCGCTCCACGGAGAGCGTCGCCCGCCAGCCCCGCCGCGTGGCCGAGATGTGGCACCTGATGATCCGCGGGCTGGTCCCGGTGCCCCGCCGCGCCCGCTACCTCACCCTCGCGACACAGCTGGAACGGGAGATCAGAGCCGTATGACACGGGCGGTACGGTGAGGCGCATGCCCGTACGGTCCGACGTCCCGCTCCCGCCCGTCCTCCGCGCCGACGAGCCGGGCTCCTTCCCGCACGGCGTCCTCGCCGAACGGCACCCCGCGATCATCCGCCAGGTCCAGGACGCGTCCCCCTACGGACCCGAGCGGCGCCGCGCCCTGGACGCCCTGCTCGCGAACTGCCTCGACGGCGTGATCGAACCGCTGCCCGCCGACGCCCACGACCGGGACCGCTGGACCGCCTGGGGCGCGGACGCCCACACCGGCCGGTCCTGGTTCGACGTGCCGTGGCTGTGGTCCGAGAGCTTCTTCTACCGCCGCCTCCTCGACGCCGTCGGCTACTTCACCCCCGGGCCCTGGCAGGGCGTCGACCCGTTCCGCCCGTCCAAGACGGCCGAACTCGACTCGTCCGAGACCGACGAGGAACTGGCCGCCCTCGACGCCCTCGCCGGTCTCCCCCCGGCCGAACAGGACCGGGCGCTGCTGCACGGCTCCCTGTGGGGCAACCGGGCCGACCTCAGTTTCCGGCTGGGGGCCACGGGCGACCCGTCCGCCTCCGGCACCCCGCCCCTGGTGGCCGACGACAGCGACGTCCTCTGGTCGCTGCTCCCTCCCTCGGGTACGGCCACCCTCTGCCTGATCGCCGACAACGCCGGCCGTGAACTCGTCCCCGACCTGCTGCTCATCGCCCGCCTCCTCACCGAGAAGCGTGCCGCCCGGGTCCTGCTGCACGTGAAGCCGCATCCGTACTACGTCTCCGACGCCACGCACGCCGACGTGCTCGACGCCCTGCGCCGGCTCGTCACCGCGCCGGGTGCCGCCGCCGAGCACGGGCGCGTCCTGTGGGCGGCGCTGACCGACGGCCGTCTGAGCGTGCGCGCCCACCCCTTCTCCTGTGCCCCGCTGCCGTACGCGGACATGCCCGCCGACCTCCGCGGGGAACTGGCCTCGGCGACCCTGACCATCCTCAAGGGCGACCTCAACTACCGCCGCCTCGTGGGGGACCGGCGCTGGCCGCCCACGACCCCGTTCGCCGAGGTGACCGCCTACTTCCCCGGACCGGTCGCGGCCCTGCGGACCCTGAAGTCGGACGTGGTCACCGGCCTGGACGCCCGCACGGAGACCGCGCTGGAGGCCGCCGAGGGGCAGAAGTGGCGGACGGCCGGGACGCACGCCCTGATCCAGGTGCGGACCTGATGGAGGCGGCGATCTGACGGAGGCACCGATCTGACGAAGGCAGCGGATCCGGCGGCCGGCGGGCCCGCCGTGCGCCGGTGACCGCCCCGGGACGCCACGACACCCCGCCCCGGACGCCCGCTTCCGCCCCCGTTTCACGCGATGGTGTGATCATGTGCGGCCCGGAGGATGCCCGCCGAAGGCCCTGGGTAGGGCCGGGCCATGACGCAGCAGCCCTTCGAACTCCCGCACTTCTACATGCCGTATCCCGCGCGGCTCAACCCGCACGTCGACGAGGCCCGCGCCCACTCGACGCGGTGGGCGCGCGAGATGGGCATGCTGGAGGGCTCCGGGATCTGGGAGCAGGCCGACCTCGACGCGCACGACTACGGCCTGCTCTGCGCCTACACCCACCCCGAGTGCGACGGACCCGCGCTGTCCCTCATCACCGACTGGTACGTGTGGGTCTTCTTCTTCGACGACCACTTCCTGGAGACCTTCAAACGCACCCAGGACCGGGCCGGCGGCAAGGCGTACCTGGACCGGCTCCCGCTCTTCATGCCCCTGGACCCGGCCACCCCGACGCCGCAGCCGGAGAACCCGGTCGAGGCGGGCCTGGCCGACCTGTGGCAGCGCACCGTCCCCACGATGTCCGCCGGGTGGCGCCGCCGCTTCTCCGTGGCGACGGAGCATCTCCTCAACGAGTCCCTGTGGGAGCTGTCGAACATCAACGAGGGCCGGGTCTCCAACCCGGTCGAGTACATCGAGATGCGCCGCAAGGTGGGCGGGGCGCCCTGGTCCGCGGGGCTCGTCGAGTACGCCACCGCCGAGGTGCCCGCGTCGGTCGCCGGGACCAGGCCGCTGCGGGTCCTCATGGAGACGTTCTCCGACGCCGTGCACCTGCGCAACGACCTGTTCTCCTACCAGCGCGAGGTCGAGGACGAGGGCGAACTCTCCAACGGCGTCCTGGTGCTGGAGACCTTCTTCGGCTGCACCACCCAGGAGGCCGCCGACACCGTCAACGACGTCCTCACCTCCCGGCTCCACCAGTTCGAGCACACCGCCCTCACCGAGGTGCCCGCGGTGGCCCTGGAGAAGGGGCTCACCCCCGGCGAGGTCGCCGCCGTCGCCGCGTACGCCCGGGGACTGCAGGACTGGCAGTCCGGCGGCCACGAATGGCACATGCGCTCCAGCCGGTACATGAACAAGCGCGCCGAGCCGTCCACGCCCTGGCGGGGGCCGAGCGGCCCCGGCACCTCTGCCGCCGACGTACGGGCGCTGCTCGCCTCGGCCGGCGCGGAGCGGCTGCGCGCCTACACGCATGTGCCGTACCGGCGGGTCGGCCCGTCCCGGCTCCCCGACTTCTACATGCCCTTCTCCCTGGAGCTGAGCCCGCACCTCGACGCGAGCCGGGTGCGGCTCGCCGAGTGGACGCGGGAGATGGGGATCCTGTCGGAGGGGGTCTGGGACGAGGACAAGCTGCGCTCCTGCGACCTGCCGCTGTGCGCGGCCGGACTCGATCCCGACGCCACCCCCGAGGCCCTGGACCTCAGTTCCTCGTGGCTGGCCTGGGGCACCTACGGCGACGACTACTACCCGCTCGTCTTCGGCCACCGCCGGGACCTCGCGGCCGCCCGGGCCACCACCCACCGGCTGTCGGCGTGCATGCCCCTGGAGGGCGAGCAGGCCGTCGTCCCGGTCAACGCCATGGAGCGCGCGCTGATCGACCTGTGGGCCCGCACGACCGCCGGGATGACGCCGGAGCAGCGGCGGTTCCTCAGGGACGCGGTGGACGTCATGACCGAGAGCTGGGTGTGGGAGCTGTCCAACCAGCTCCAGAACCGCGTCCCCGACCCGGTCGACTACCTGGAGATGCGCCGCGCCACCTTCGGCTCCGACCTCACCCTCAGCATGTGCCGGATGGGCCACGGGCCCGCCGTACCGCCGGAGGTGTACCGCAGCGGTCCGGTGCGCTCCCTGGAGAACGCGGCCTTCGACTACGCGTGCCTGCTCAACGACGTCTTCTCGTACCAGAAGGAGATCGAGTACGAGGGCGAGATCCACAACGCCGTCCTCGTCGTGCAGAAGTTCTTCGGCATCGGCTACCCGGCCGCGCTGGACGTCGTCCATGACCTGATGACCCAGCGCATGCGGCAGTTCGAGCACGTCGCCGCGCACGAACTGCCCGTCGTGTACGACGACTTCGGGCTGTCGGACGAGGCGCGGGACATCATGCGGGCCTATGTGGCCGACCTGCAGAACTGGATGGCGGGCATCCTCAACTGGCACCGCGAGGTGGACCGTTACAAGGCCGAGTACCTGGCCCGGCGCGCCCACGGCTTCCTGCCGGACCGGTCGCCCGCCGTGCCCGTCCTCGGCTGACCCCGCCTCCCCCCTGCCCGGCCGCGTGCCGGGCGGGGGCGTCCTGCCTCAGTACTCCTCGCGACGGGGTGCGGCCCGCCACGCGTCGAACGGCCGCGTGCGGTCCGGCAGTTCCAGCCGCTCCAGCGACAGCGGCCAGGGCACGTCCTCCCGCCGGGCGAACAGCTCGTGCAGGGCCGCGTCGTCGAAGCCGGCCGCCGCGGCGTCGTGCCGGTCGGCGCAGTACACGACCCGTTCGAGGCGCGCCCACAGGGCCGCGGTCAGGCACATCGGGCACGGCTCGCACGACACGATCAGCGCACAGCCCTCCAGCGAGGCGCTGCCCAGCTTCTCGCACGCCGCGCGCAGCGCGCAGACCTCGGCGTGCGCGGTGGGGTCGAGGGCGGCGGTGACACAGTTGGTGCCGGTGGCGACCACCTCGCCGTCCCGGACGACCAGCGCGCCGAACGGGCCGCCGCCCTCGGCCACGCTCTCCGTGGCCAGCGCGACGGCCCGCCGCATCCACTCATGCTCGGCTCGCGTCGTCACGGTCACTCCTGGGGGTGGGGGAGACGGCAGATCAGTCTCACTCGATCGTGGCTCGTGGTGCGCCGGTGCGCCGGGTAGGCACCTGCCGGAGGCGATCCGATGGAACAGACTGCGTTGCGACCCAAGCCCATGCCTGGTCAGGGGCCCACCGACAAGGACCGGGCGGACGGGGGCGCCCGGCGCCCGCACGCCGCGCCCCGCCGGCGCGGGCGGCGCCTGGCGAACCTCGCCGCCGCGGTCCTCGCGGCCCTGGTCCTCGTCCTGGCGGGTGTCGGGCTCGGCACGCTCGGCAGCACGGTGATCGGCATGAGGGAACTCGCCGCACTCCAGCGCCAGAGCGGCCCCGGGCCCGCCGCCACCCGGCCCGCCACCCCGGCGCCGGCCACCGCGTCGCCCGCGCCGGCCACCGGCGCGACGCTCGGGGTGGAGGCCGTCGACACACGGGGGCCGGGTGCCCTGGTCGTCGCCGTCCATGTCCCCGGCCCCGGCTACACGGCCGGCCTGGTCCGCGGGGACGTCGTCCTCGCCCTCGGCCGGTCCCGCGTCGACGACGCGGCATCCCTCGCCCGAGCGGTCTCCCGCGCCCGCCCCGGCCGCGAGATCACCCTGACGGTCCGCCACGGCAACGGCACCCGCCAGCGCCTGACGGCCGTCCCGGGCGTCACGACCTGACCACCCACCCGGCGGATCCACGCGGCGCCGCCGGACGCGTGACGCCATGCCGGCCCGGCGTCCGCACCCACCCCCGGGGTTGACGGGCTGCGGGAGTGCCGTGTGGCGCGAGTCGTGTTCGCCGGACGGGTGGACGCCCGGCGCACGGCCGTGCGGGCGTCACGCTCGGGCTGTCCGCGCTCGCCGGTTTCCGGCGCCGCGGCGCGTGGCGGCGGGACGGGGCGCACGCCGTGTCCCCGTGGTGTCCGCATCCGCGCCGGGCCTCCCCGGCACCGTCGCGTCCCGCCCCCGGGTGCGGCGTCCGTGAACCGGTGACGAGGTTCCCTGACCGGCTCGCGTCCGTCCTCCCGGGCGGGCAGGATGCTGCCCGTACTCCTTTCACGTGACCTGGGAGGCCCGGATGAACGGCATCGCGCCCGCGCCCTTCACCGCCGACGACTACCGGGCCCGGATGGAGCGCGCCGTCGGGGCGGCCTCCGGCGCCGGCCTCGCCGGGCTCCTGGTGGCCCCCGGCCCCGACATGGTGTGGCTCACCGGGTACTCCCCGCCCGCCGACACCGAGCGGCTCACCCTGCTGGTCCTCACCGCGGACCACGGGCCCGTCCTCGTCGTCCCCGCCCTGGAGGCCCCGGACGCCGCGAAGGCCACCGGCGCGCCCGCGCTGACCCTGCGTGACTGGACCGACGGCCAGGACCCCTACGCCGCCACCGCCACGCTCCTGGACGCGAGCGGCCGGTTCGGCATCAGCGACAACGCCTGGGCGATGCACCTGCTCGCCCTCCAGCGGGCCCTGCCCGGCACCTCGTACGCCTCCCTCACCGACGCCCTGCCGATGCTGCGGGCCGTCAAGGACGCGGCCGAGCTGGAGCTGCTGGTCGCCGCGGGCGCCGCCGCGGACGCGGCGTTCGAGGAGATCCGCAAGGTGCCCTTCGGCGGGCGCCGGGAGTCCGAGGTGGCCGCCGACCTCGCCGGGCTGCTGCGGCGCTTCGGGCACTCCCAGGTCGACTTCACCATCGTCGCCTCCGGCCCGAACGGCGCCGACCCGCACCACGAGGCCGGTGACCGGCGGATCGAGCGGGGCGACATGGTCGTCCTCGACTTCGGCGGCCTCAAGGACGGCTACGGCTCCGACACCTCCCGCACGGTCCACGTCGGACCACCCACCGACGAGGAGCGCCGCGTCCACGACCTGGTGCGGGCGGCCCAGGAGGCCGGATACCGGGCCGTCCGGCCGGGCGCGGCCTGCCAGGACGTCGACCGGGCCGCCCGCGCCGTCATCGAGGAGGCCGGCTACGGCGACCGCTTCATCCACCGCACCGGCCACGGCATCGGCGTCACCACGCACGAGCCGCCGTACATGATCGAGGGCGAGGAACAGCCCCTGGTGCCCGGCATGTGCTTCTCCGTCGAGCCGGGTGTCTACCTGCCCGGCCGCTTCGGGGTGCGCATCGAGGACATCGTCACCGTCACCGAGGACGGCGCCCGGCGCCTGAACGACACCACCCGGCAGATGGTCATGGTCGACTGACCGGTGACCCGCCCCGGAGCACGGAGCCCCCGTCCACCCCCGAGCGACAACGGCGCGACCATGACCCAGGCACCGACACCCACCGAGGACACCGTCCGCCGGCTGGTCCGTTCCCTGCTCAAGGACGGCACCGGCGACGCGGCCGGCCCCGAGATCCGGCCCGCCTCCCCGGGCGCCGACCCCATCACCTGGCTGGTCGGAACCCGCCATGTGCTGCGGCTCGCCCCCGACCGGGAGGCGGCCGTCCGCCAGCGCCGCGAACTGCGGCTGCGCGAGCTGGTGCGCCCGCACGTGCCCGTCGCCGTGCCGACGAGCGTCGCCCACGGCGAGTGGTCCCCCGGCCTGACCTACACCCTCGACACCCGGATGCCCGGCGCCCCGGGCACCGAGAACAAGGTGTCCGCCATCGGTGAGGCCGACCTGTCCGGGCTGCTCACCGGGCTGCACCAGATCTCCGTACGGCAGGCCGAGACGCTAGGCGTGCCGCGCGCCGCCCCCCGTTCGCTGGAGGCGCTGCGCCGCACCGCCGAGGGGGCCGCGGCACGGCTGGCCGCCGCCGACGAGTTCGACGCCGAGCGTCTGCGCCAGCTGACCCGGCCCGCGGCCGTGCAGCTCGGGGCGCAGCCGGGCGCGGCCGTCCTCGTCCATCACGCCCTCACCGGCGACCACCTCGTCGTCAGCGCCGACGGCCGGGTGCGCGGCGTCCTCGGCTGGGACGGCACCGTGGTCGGCGACCCCGGCGAGGACATCGCGGGGCTCGCGCTCGCCGTGGGCTCACCGGCCGCCGTCCGCGCCGCCACCCTCGCCGGGTACGGCGCCCGCACCTGCCTGCGCGGCCTCTGGCTGGCCCGCTGCGACGCGATCGTGCGCTTGGCGGCCCGCCTGGACGGGCAGGGCACGACGCCCCTGCCCGTGCTGCGCTCCTGGCTGCGCAACGCCTGGGAGGCGATCCTGCTGGAGCGGGTCACGGACGACGCCCCCGAGCCGTGAGATCCGGTTCAGGACTGGAGCAGGACCACTGCCGACTCGCCCGGCACGTGCAGCACCCCGTCCGCCCCCGGTGACTCCACCGGCTCCCAGGCGGCCAGGACCTCCGCCTTGCGCGGGCCGAGCGGGATCGCCGCCGGGCGGTCGGAGAGGTTCACGGCCACCCGGACGTCCCCGCGCCGGAAGGCGAGCCAGCGGGCCCGCTCGTCGTAGGCGACCTTGGTGTCGGCGAGGTCGGGGTCGGTGAGGTCGGGCTGTTCGTGGCGCAGGGCGATCAGGCGCCGGTACCAGGCGAGCACGCGCGCGTGCGGCTCGCGGCCGGGTTCGGACCAGTCCAGGCAGGAGCGCTCCCGGGTCGCCGGGTCCTGCGGGTCCGGCACGTCCTCCTCGGCCCAGCCGTGCGCCGCGAACTCCCGCCGCCTGCCCCGCCGTACCGCCTCGGCGAGCTCGGGGTCGGTGTGGTCGGTGAAGAACTGCCAGGGCGTGCCCGCCGCCCACTCCTCGCCCTGGAACAGCATCGGCGTGAACGGCGCCGTCAGCGTCAGCGTGGCCGCGCAGGCCAGCAGGCCGGGGGAGAGGGAGGCGGAGAGCCGGTCGCCCTGGGCGCGGTTGCCGACCTGGTCGTGGGTCTGGCTGTAGCCGAGCAGCCGGTGCCCGCCCACGCGCGTACGGTCCAGGGGGCGTCCGTGACCGCGGCCCCGGAAGCTGGAGTGGGTGCCGTCGTGGAAGTAGCCGCCGGTCAGGGTCTTGGCCACGGCGGCGAGGGGCGCCTGCGCGAAGTCGGCGTAGTAGCCCTGGGACTCGCCGGTCAGGGCGGTGTGCAGGGCGTGGTGGAAGTCGTCGTTCCACTGGGCGTGCAGCCCGAGCCCGCCGTCCTCGCGCGCGGTGATCAGCCGCGGGTCGTTCAGGTCCGTCTCCGCGATCAGTGACAGCGGCCGGCCCAGCTCGGCGGCGAGGGCGTCGACGGCCGTCGACAGCTCCTCCAGGAAGTGGCACGCGCGCGTGTCCACCAGCGCGTGCACCGCGTCGAGGCGCAGCCCGTCGAGCCGGTGGTCCCGCAGCCAGGCGAGGGCGCTGCCGACGAGGTAGGCGCGCACCTCGTCCGAGCCGGGCGCGTCCAGGTTGACGGCGGCACCCCAGGGCGTCTGGTGCCGGTCGGTCAGGTACGGCCCGAAGGCCGGCAGGTGGTTGCCGGACGGGCCGAAGTGGTTGTGGACCACGTCCAGCACCACGCCGAGCCCCAGCGCGTGCGCCCGGTCGACGAAGCGTTTCAGCGCCTCGGGGCCGCAGTACGGCTCGTGCACGGCCCACAGCGAGACCCCCTCGTACCCCCAGCCGTGCCGGCCGGGGAAGGGGGTCAGGGGCATCAACTCGACGTGAGTGACGCCCAGTTCGGCGAGGTGCCCGAGCCGGTCGGCGGCGGCGTCCAGGGTGCCCTCGCGGGTGTACGTGCCCACGTGCAGCTCGTACAGGACCGCGCCGGGCAGCGGCCTGCCCGCCCACTCGGTGCGCCACTCGTAGCGGGCCTGGTCGACGACCGCGCTCAGCCCGTCCGGCCCGTCCGGCTGCCGCCTCGACCGCGGATCGGGCAGCACCGGCCCGTCGTCCAGTGCGAAGCCGTACCGGCTGCCGTCCCGCGCGTCCGCCTCCCCCCGCCACCATCCCGCACGCTCCGGATCGGGCTCCAACGCGCTTGTGGCGCCGTCGCAATGGAGCGTGACCAGGTCGGCCTGTGGTGCCCACACCTCGAACTGCACGGACGGTTCCCCTTCGTCTGCCCACGGTGACGTAGCCCGTCCATGGTGCTCCACCGGAGATCGATCCGCTGGGGGATCCACCCTTTCGCGGCGGGCGGCGTGCCGCACGGCACGCCGCCCACCCCGGCGGCCGTTTCCCCGTTTTCTGGACAGCCGCGACGCACTGACCGACAATCAGCACCGTGACGTCGTCCTTCGAGTTCCCCACGTACCCCGCGCGGCTGTCCGACGCGGAGCGCGACAAGGCGCTGAAGGTGCTCCGCGACGGCGTCGCCATGGGCCGGCTGTCGCACGACACGTTCGTCCGGCGCATGGAGCTGGCCCTCGCCGCCCGCCGCGCGGACGAACTCCTCGCGCTCACCGCGGACCTGCCCTCCCAAGGGCGGCTGTCCCGCGTGGTGTTCGGCGCCGTGGAGGCGGTCTCCGGCTTCACCGTGCGGCTGCGCCGCGCCTGGCAGGCCGAGCGGCTGCCCAAGCTGCTGCTGCCCCACCCCGCGACCGGGCATCCGCTGCGCATAGGCCGCGATCCCGCCAACGGGCTGCGGCTCACGCACGAGACGGTGTCCCGCGTGCACGCCGAACTGAGCCACCAGGCCGGTCTGTGGGTGCTGCGCGACCTCGGCTCCACCAACGGCACGACGGTCAACGGCCGTCGTGTCATCGGGGCCGTCGTCGTCCGGGAGGGCGACCAGATCGGCTTCGGGCGGATGGCGTTCCGCCTCGCCGCGCACTGACGAGAAACCGCCTCCGGCCCGGCCGGGGTGACTCAAGTCGCTTTGTCCGTCGCGGTGTTGACGTACACCCCAAGTCGTGACTGACTGTGCGTACACCATGCACACCAGGTGAACCGACGGCACCGGATTCGTGGAGGTGTGCCCTGCCGCCCCTCCTGCGCTATCCGACCGTCGACGAGCTCGGGGCGCGAGCGGCCTCGCTCGTCGCCCGCCATCCCCGGCAGACCCGGTTGCGCCGGGTCGGGACCTCACGGGCAGGCACGCCCCTGTGGCTGCTGTCCGTCGGCCACGGCGGCCGCCAGGCCCTCGTCGTGGCCGGGCCGCACGCCAACGAGCCGGTGGGCGGCGCCACCGTCCTGCGGCTCGCCGAGCGGGTGCTGGCCGACCCCCGGCTCCACGAGGGCGCCGACGCCACGTGGAACCTCCTGCTCTGCCTCGACCCCGACGGCCTGCGCCGCAACGAGGGCTGGCTGCGGGGCCCGTACGCCCTCGGCGACTACTTCCGGCGGTTCTTCCGGCCCGGCTTCCTGGAGCAGCCCGAGTGGCTGCCCGACGGCGCCGAGGCCGTGACGCTCCCCGAGACCCGCGCCCTGCTCGCGCTCCAGGACGAACTGCGGCCCTTCCTGCAGTGCTCGCTGCACGGCGTCGACGTCGGCGGCGGCTTCGTCGAGCTGACCCACGACCTGCCCGGCCTCGCCCAGCGCGTCGCGCGCAGCGCTGCCCGCCTGGGCATCCCGCGCGAGCTCGGGCCCTACGACACCCTGTACTGGCCGGAGCTGGGCCCCGCCGTCTACCGGATCCCGCGGCCCCGGCGCGGCGATCTGGCCGCCGCCATCACCGAGGCGGCCGTGGAGTCGACCTGGTTCCACCCGCACCGGTACGGCACCGTCACGGCGGTCGTCGAGGCGCCCATGTGGGGTGTCGCGGCGGTGGAGGACGGCGCCCCGCCCGCCGACGAGGAAACGGTTTTGCGCCGGGTGAGCCACACCCTGCGCGACGACACCCGGGTCCTGGAACGGCTGCTGGCCCGTCTGCGCCCCCATCTGCCCGCCGGCTCCGAGGCGGCCCGGCTGCTCGCCCCCGTCGACGACTATTTACTGGTCTGCCCGGGCCTCGCCGACACCTGGGACCCCGACGTCCCGGACCCGGTGGGCACCCACCCGCTGCCCCGGCTCAGCACCGCCCATCTGGCCGCCCTGCGCATCGCCGGACGGCGTCTCGCCCTGCGCACCGCCGGACTGCTGCACCAGCTCGTCACCGGCGCCGGCCACGATCCGGCGGGCGTGCTGCCCGAGCTGGAGCGGTGGCTCGACACCTGGTGCGACGACTACCGCGACGGGTGCGGGGCCCGCTGGATACCGGTCGCCCGCCAGGTCGAGTACCAGTCGCGCGTGGTGCTCTCCGCGTTCGAACTCGCCCACCGGCACACGTCCGGGCGATCCCGTTCGGGTGAGTCGGGCTGGAACACGGGGGCCACCGTGCCGATGCATCGGGAATGACCCGACGCACCACACTCGTACGAGGCGGTCTGCTCGCGGCCGCCGCCGCCCTGACCCTCGGCGCCGCCGCACCCCACGCGACGGCCCGGCAGGCGGACTCCGGCAACTGGCTCTTCGTCACCGTCACCCGGGGCGACGGCCGGCACGGTGAACGGCCCGGCCGGCTCCTGCTCTGCGACCCGCCGCAGGGCCACGCCAAGGCGGCCGAGGCCTGCGCACAGCTGGACGCGGCGGACGGCGACATCCGCAGACTCGAACGGCGCGACACCTACTGCCCCATGGTCTACGCGCCCGTCACCGCCCACGCGCGCGGCGAGTGGAACGGCCACCCGATCGACTACCGCGAGACCTTCGCCAACGGCTGCGGGATGGCGGCCCGCACCGGCGCGGTCTTCGCCGTGGACGGCTGACCGGACGGCCCGCGCGGCCCGCGCGCGTACCGGCGGCTCAGCCCGGCCGGTCGCGCGCGTGCCGCGCCGCCGCCAGGACCGTGCGGGACTGGTGCTCGACCTGGTGCTCCAACGGCACCCAGCGGGCCCGGAACCGCTCGGCGAACGCCTCGCTCCAGTCCGCCACCAACTGGTCCAGACGCTGCGCCCCCCGGTCCTCGGTCTCCCGCAGGACCCGCAGCAGCATGGCGGCCGCCCGCAGCGGCAGCCGGCGCCCGAACGCGTCCACGCTCCCGATGTACGCCATGGTGCCGTCGGCGGGCGGGGTGCGCGTCCAGTCCGCCGCCAGCCCCGGCACCAGCTCCAGCGCCCACTGCGCCGCCCGCAGCAGCGGCCCGTCGACGCCCGCCAGCCGGGGCCGCGCCTGCGCCAGCACCCGCTCCACCTCCAGCGCGTCCCGCAGCAGCCGGGCCGCCAGACGCCGCATCGCCCGGTCCGGCGCCGGATGCGGGGCCGGGTCGTCCACCAGGTCGCTGGCCCACATCGGCACCTCCACCACGGCGGTCAGCCCGCCGTAGCGGTGCACGTGGTACCAGGTGCTGCTGCGCGCGTCGTCCGGCATGCTCGGATACGCCGCCCGCACGTCCGGCGCCGGCATCACATGCACCCCGGGACCGGACGCCGGCCAGCCCACCGCGTCCGACGCGCCGGTCTCCACCGGGATGTGCAGCTCGGCCGCCGACTTCGCGAACGGCTCGGCGAGCCCGGGGACGTCCCGGGTCAGCTGCACCCAGCTGCCGCCCAGGTCGGTGCCGTGCAGGGTCACCTGGAGGTAGGGCCGCAGCTCGTCGATGACCGCGGTCAGCACCCGGGTCTCGGGGGGCAGCAGGCCGGGCGGCAGCGTCGCCGGCGCCCACTCCGGCTGCTCCGGGGCCGCGGGCCGGAAGAACCCGCGGTGGTAGTCGTACAGGCTCCGCGGGGCCGGGGTGACATGCAGGCTCGCCCCGTCGGGGTCCGCGCACAGCAGGAAGTGCCAGGAGACGTCCGCCCGCAACTCCCGCTCCATCAGCACCCGTTCGGCGACCGCGAGCACCGCGGGGCCGCCGGAGGGCTCGTTGGCGTGGGCCCCCGCGACCACCAGGACGGCCCGCGCCGCGTGGCCGATCGACAGCAGGTGCAGGGGTCTGCCCGCCCGGGAGGCCCCCACCTGCCGCAGCCTGCACAGCGCGGGGCGGTGGGCGGCCAGCGAGCGGGCCGACCGCACCAGCTCGGCAGGAGTGGGGTAGCGCAGCTCCGTCAGGGAACTCACCCCCGTCACGTCCGCCCGGCGTCGCCTTCCGCAGTACCCCACGTACTCGTTGAGCTGTCAAGGAGCACACGGGGAGTCCGCCGGGGGCGCCCGGAGGCACCACCGGCCGGCAGCGCCCCGGACCTGCCCGTCACTCCCCGGCGCGTTCCAGCAGCGCCACCGGCAGCCGCTCGAAAAGCTGCTCCACGCGCGCGTGCCCGGTGTACTCCCGCTCCGGGTCCAGCACGTCGACCCAGCGGCCCGGCGGCAGCTCGAGCTTGGTGTCCTGCCAGCCGCCGTCCCGCGCCAGCCGCAGCGACAGCCGGGTGGCGGCGGTCAGCACCTCACCGGACCGCACGAACGCCACACAGTGCTCCGCCGCCGGGCCCTCGGCGGCGAGCGGCTGGTACGACGCCGCGTCACCGAACACCTCGGGGCGCCGCCGGCGCAGCCGCAGCGCCGCCGCCGTCACCCGGCCCTTGTCGCCCGGGTCGGCGGGCGGGAACGCCACGGCCCGGCGGTTGTCCGGGTCCACCAGCGCCCGGTACTCGCCCTCGGTGCCCTGGTAGACGTCCGGCACGCCCGGCATCGTCAACTGGGTCAGGGCCATGCCGAGCACATTGGCCCGGACATGGGGCTCCAGGCCGCGCCGGAAGGCCGTCACGCGCTCTCCCGGCACCCCGCACGGCCCCGCGGCCACGAAGGCGGCCACCGCCTCCTCGTACGGCGGCTCCTGCTCCGTCCAGCTGGTGAAGAGGCCCGCCTCCCGGACGTGCTTGAGCAGGGCCCCCTGGACGCGGTCGGTGTCCGCCTCGCCCAGACCGAACACCGTCTGCCAGGCCGCCCACGCCAGCTGCGCGTCCGGGACGCCCTCGCCGTCCCGCGTCACCTCCGCCACGACGTCCGCCCAGTCCCGCGGGCACTCGGTGAGCACGGCCAGCGCGGCCCGCACGTCGGCGCTGCGCTTGGTGTCGTGCGTGGAGACGACCGTCCCGGTCAGCGGCCAGTCCCGCTGCAGGCGCGCGCAGTAGGCGTGGAACCGGTCCGGCGACACGGAGGGGCTGCCCGGGTCGCCGCCCACCTCCGTCGCCGAGAGCAGCGCCACATGCCGGTAGAACGCCGTGTCCTCCACCGACTTGGCCCGCAGCGCCGACGACGTCTGCGCGAACCGCGTCCGGAACTCGACGGCGGCAGGCCCGTCCCCGGCACGCCCGAGCACCAGGTCGCGCACCACGTCCACGGCGCCCGCCTCCTCGGGCACGGCGAAGCCCCGCCGCGCCTCGGCGGCGGCCTCCTCGGTGAGCACGAGGGAGGCGTCGGCCGAGGCGTACGGCCGGTAGACGTCCATCCGGACCAGCAGCTCCTGGAGGGCGGTGCGCAGCGCCCAGGGCGCCCGGTCGCGCAGCGCCGGGTCGGGAGAGGTGTCGCAGACCCGGTGCGCCGCCCGCGTCAGCCGGTCGACCTCCGCGGCCAGCTCATGGGTGAGCACCTTGTACCCGGCGCGCCGCACCGTGGCGTCCCAGTCGCCGCCCCGGTCGGTCTGCGGGGCCGCGAACCTCCGGTAGGCGCCAAGCAGTTCCCCGTACCCGGCCGGGTCGGTGAACAGGCCGTCGACGTGCCGCAGGGCGTCATAGCCGGTGGTGCCGGCGACCGGCCAGGCGGCCGGCAGATGCTCCCGGTCGGACAGGATCTTCTCCACCACGGTCCAGCGCCCGCCGGTCGCCTCGTGCAGCCGCCGCAGGTAACCGTCGGGGTCGGCGAGGCCGTCGGGGTGGTCGACGCGCAGCCCGTCGACCACGCCCTCGTGGAGCAGCTGGAGGATCTTGCCGTGGGTGGCCTCGAACACCTCGGGGTCCTCCACCCGCACCCCGATCAGCTCCGAGATGGAGAAGAACCGCCGGTAGTTCAGCTCGGTCCGGGCCAGCCGCCACCACGCCAGCCGGTACCACTGGGCGTCGAGCAGCCGGGGCAGCGGCAGGTCCCCGGTGCCCTCGCGCAGCGGGAACACATGGTCGTGGTAGCGCAGGACGTCGCCGTCCACGACCAGGTCGTCCAGCTCCTGACCGAGCGGGCCGCCGAGCACCGGGAGCAGCACCCGGCCGTCCTGCGCCTCCCAGTCGATGTCGAACCAGCGCGCGTACCGGGACGCGGAACCCTCGCGCAGCACCTCCCACAGCGCGCGGTTGTGGCGCGGGGCCATCGCCATGTGGTTCGGCACGATGTCCAGCACCAGACCCAGGCCGTGCTCCCGGGCGGTGCGGGAAAGGGCCCGCAGCCCGTCCTCGCCGCCCAGCTCCTCGCGCACGCGCGCGTGGTCCACGACGTCGTAGCCGTGCCCCGACCCCGGAACCGCCTCCAGGACAGGGGACAGGTGCAGATGCGAGACGCCGAGCGAGGACAGGTACGGCACGGCCTCGGCCGCCGCCGAGAACGGAAACGAGGGCTGTAGCTGCAGCCGGTAGGTGGCAGTCGGCACCATGGGGTCGGATCGCTCAGGTGTCATGCAGACCTACGTACCCCTCTTGCCGCCCTTCGTGTCATCACCCGCCGCCACGTGGACCCACGCGCGGGTGCGGCCCCGGTCGCCGGGACCGCACCCGCGCCGCGCCTACACCGGCCGCTGCAGCACCGTCAGGCTGCGGTCCACCAGCGTCAGCCGTTCCCCGGCCTGCACCTTGGGCCCCGTGCCGGGCGGCACCCCGTCCGGGCGGGCGGTGTCCACCACCACCTGCCACTGCCGGCCGTGGTCGACCGGCACGACGAAGTCCAGTGTCTTCGGCGAGGCGTTGAACATCAGCAGGAACGAGTCGTCCGCGATCCGCTCCCCGCGCGGACCGGGCTCGGAGATCGCGTTGCCGTTGAGGAACACCGTCAGCGCCGACGCCTGCGCCCCGTCCCAGTCCCGCTGGGCCATCTCCTTGCCCTCCGGGGTGAACCAGGCGATGTCCGACAGGTCGTCGTGGGTGCCCTCCACGGGCCGCCCGTGGAAGAAGCGGCGCCTGCGGAAGACCGGGTGGTCGCGGCGCATGCCCACCATCGCGCGCGTGAAGGCGAGAAGCTCCCGCGACGGGCTTCCTCCGGCCCCGTCCCCCTCCTCCTCACCGGGCTGCGGCCACCGCACCCACGACAGCTCGCTGTCCTGGCAATAGGCGTTGTTGTTGCCCTGCTGGGTGCGGGCGAACTCGTCGCCGTGGCTGATCATCGGCACGCCCTGGGACAGCATGAGCGTGGCGATGAAGTTGCGCATCTGCCGGGCCCGCAGGGCCAGCACGTCCGGGTCGTCGGTCTCGCCCTCCGCGCCGCAGTTCCAGGACCGGTTGTGGCTCTCGCCGTCCCGGTTGTCCTCGCCGTTGGCGTCGTTGTGCTTGTCGTTGTACGCCACGAGGTCGTGCAGGGTGAAGCCGTCGTGGCAGGTCACGAAGTTGATGGAGGCCAGCGGGCGGCGCCCGTCGTCCTGGTACAGGTCGGAGGAACCGGTCAGCCGGGAGGCGAAC
This sequence comes from Streptomyces sp. NPDC046859, assembly GCF_040645135.1. Classification (NCBI taxonomy): domain Bacteria; kingdom Bacillati; phylum Actinomycetota; class Actinomycetes; order Kitasatosporales; family Streptomycetaceae; genus Streptomyces; species Streptomyces sp. NPDC046859. Next base: position 18,356 of record NZ_JBEYXR010000026.1, on the reverse strand, counting down.
TCCGCGAGCGTGCGCGGCTCGCCCCGCCACAGGTCCCGCACGGTGTCGCGGTACTTGCCGTTCCACTCGGTCCACAGGGGCGGGAAGTTGCCCACCTGGTAGCCGCCCTCGCCGACGTCCCAGGGCTCGGCGATCAGCTTCACCTGGGAGACCACCGGGTCCTGCTGCACCAGGTCGAAGAACGACGACAGCCGGTCCACCTCGTGGAACTGGCGTGCGAGCGTCGCCGCGAGGTCGAAGCGGAATCCGTCGACGTGCATCTCGGTGACCCAGTACCGCAGCGAGTCCATGATCAGCTGGAGCACGTGCGGGGACCGCATGAGCAGCGAGTTCCCGGTGCCGGTGGTGTCCATGTAGTACCGGGGGTCGTCCGTCAGCCGGTAGTACTGGGGGTTGTCCAGGCCCCGGAACGACAGGGTCGGCCCCAGGTGGTTCCCCTCGGCCGTGTGGTTGTAGACGACGTCGAGGATGACCTCGATACCGGCCTCGTGCAGCGCCCGCACCGCCGACTTGAACTCCAGCACCTGCTGGCCGCGGTCGCCCCAGGAGGCGTACGCGTTGTGCGGGGCGAAGAAGCCGATCGTGTTGTAGCCCCAGTAGTTGTTGAGCCCCATGTCGACCAGCCGGTGGTCGTTGACGAACTGGTGGACCGGCATCAGCTCCAGCGCCGTCACGCCCAGCTCGGTCAGATGCTCGATCACCGCGGGGTGCGCGAGGCCCGCGTAGGTGCCGCGCAGCTCCTCCGGCAGCCCCGGATGGCGCATCGTCAGGCCCTTCACATGGGCCTCGTAGATCACGGTGTGGTGGTACTCGGTGCGCGGGCGCCGGTCGTCGCCCCAGTCGAAGTACGGGTTCACCACGACGGACGACATCGTGTGCGGCGCCGAGTCGAGGTCGTTGCGCCGGTCGGGTTCGCCGAAGTGGTAGCCGTAGACCTCCTCGCCCCAGCGGATCGAGCCGCTGACCGCCTTCGCGTACGGGTCGAGGAGCAGCTTGGCGGAGTTGCAGCGCAGCCCCCGCTCCGGTGCGTGCGGGCCGTGCACCCGGAATCCGTACCGCTGCCCCGGCATGACGCCCGGCACGTACGCGTGGCGTACGAAGGCGTCGCTCTCCCGCAGTTCCACCGCCGTCTCCGAGCCGTCGTCGTGCAGCAGACACAGCTCTACTCGGTCCGCGGCCTCTGTGAAGACCGCGAAGTTGGTCCCGGCACCGTCGTACGTGGCACCGAGTGGATATGCCTCTCCAGGCCAGACCTGCATGGACACGACTCTTTCAGCTCGACCCCGCCGACGGGGGCGCCTTGACGTCGAGTCTCCCCGAAAGTCATGGAACCACCCCCGACTTACGTCCCTCTTACCGGTCGACCAGTGCATACACCGTATGCCGAACGTGTGGGGCAATCACATACTCCCGATGACCTAGGGGGAGTAGGGGGAAGATGTGCGCGAGATAGTGCACCGCCATCTGGGGAAGGTGGTGGCCGGTGCGGCCATCGCGGTGGCGGGGACCGCCGTGATGGTCGGGATCACCCTGCCGGGCACGGCGGGGGCCGGCGAACAGGCGGGCGACACCGCGGGGCAGGCCGCGGCCCGGCAGCAGGGGACCGCGGGACAGGGCGCCGGCGCGGTGGCGCCGGGCGTCGTGGAGGAGGCCCCGGAAGACGGCGACAAGGGCGTCGGCGACGACCCGCTGACCGACGACGAGACGGAGCGCGCGGCACGCCTCGCGGCGAGCGGGCAGCTGCGCACCGCCGGGGAGAACGTGACCGGGGACCGCGGCGCGCAGCGCCTCGGCGTCGAGCTCGCCGAGCCGGACGGCGACGGGACGGACCGTGCGGGCGGGCCGCGCCGGGCCGAGGTGACGCTCTACGACTACAAGACGGACGCGCTCGTCACCCGGACCGTCGACCTCGACACCGGCAAGGTCGAGCGGACCGTCACCGAGCACGGCGTCCAGCCGCCCCTGAGCCGGGCCGAGTACGCCGAGGCCGCGAAGCTCCTCATCGCCCACCCGCTGGGCGCGGGCATGAAGGCGGACTACAAGGACGCCACCGGCAAGGCGCTCACCTCACCGGACCAGCTGCTGCTCAACGGCGCCGTGTACCGGGCCACGCCGGGCGGGCAGCCCGCCGCGCTCGGAGAGTGCGGCGAGCACCGCTGCGTGCGGCTGTTCCCGAAGGTGAAGAACGGGCCCTGGATCGACGCCCGGTCCTTCGTGATCGACCTCAGCGCCCGCCAGGTCGCCCGGCTCGACACGCGCTGAGCCCGGCCAGGCCCGCTCCACCTCTCCACCGGGCCCGACCCGCCCGGACACCACGTACTCGCATCTCTCGCAAGAGGAGTCACCTCGTCATGCGTGCAAACAGTTCGACCAGCGGTTCCCGCCCGAGGAGAAGGGGCCGGGCCCGCAGGGGCGCCGCCGTCGGCGTGTCCCTGGCCGCCCTGGCCGCCGGCGCCACGACCGGCGCGGGCACCGCCACCGCCCAGCCGCGGGCCGCCGCGGCCGCCGCCGACTGCAGCGCCGCCTACCGCATCGAGCAGAAGCTCAGCAGCGGCACCACCTGGCGCATGTGCTGGCGCTACGACGGCAAGGCCGGGCTCGTCCTGGAGAAGATCTCCTACCAGCCCAAGGGCGAGACCCAGCCCATCAAGGTCCTCAACAGCGCCCGGCTCGGGCAGATCCATGTCCCGTACGACGACGGCAGCGTCGAGTACGACGACCTGACGGGCTTCGGCTTCGCGCAGGGCCTGATGCCCCTGAAGGCCACCGAGTGCCCCGGCGGCACGATCAAGACCGTCAAGGTCCCCGAGGCGTGGGACCCGCAGAACCCCGAGGTCAAGGGCCTGTGCACCACGACCCGCGCGCGGGGCCACGCCTACCGGATGCAGGGCGACAGCGCGAACAAGGTCTACGCCGCGCAGGGCGAGGACCTGCTCGTGTACACCGTCAACCAGGTCGGCTGGTACGAGTACATGACCGAGTGGCGCTTCCAGGACGACGGCACGGTCACCATGAACGTCGGTGCCACCGGCAGCCTGTCGTACGACGACTACGACGCCGGGGACGGCCGGGGCTGGCCGATCGGCAAGGGCGACCGCGCCAAGGCCACCAGCCACAGCCACAACGTGTTCTGGCGCCTGGACTTCGCCCTGGACGGCTCCACCAAGAACCGCGTCGAGCAGTACGACTCGACGGTGACCGCGCCCGCTTCCGGCGACCGCGCGCCGAAGACGAAGACCAGCGTCACCAAGGTCACCAAGGAGCTGGCCGGCGACGCCAAGGCGTACCGCTGGTGGCGGATGGTCAGCGCGACCGGCAAGAACGCGGACGGCCACGCCCGTTCGTACGAGATCGTCCCCGGCGTCAGCACCAAGTACCCGGGCCGCAGCTACACCAAGCACGACGTGTACGTCACCGAGTACGACAAGTGCGAGAAGTTCGCGACGCACAACTCCGGCTGCGGCAACGGGCACCCCAAGTCCGTGGACAAGTGGGTGAGCGGGCAGACCCTCAAGCACCCGATCACCTGGATGAACGTCGGCTTCCACCACATCGCCCGCGACGAGGACCAGCAGCCCATGCCGGTCCACTGGCAGGGATTCTCCATCGTGCCGCGCGATGTGACGGCCATGAACCCGCTCACGCCGAGCGAGCTCGCGTGGCAGAACGGCCACTGGCAGCCGCGCAGTTGAGAAACGACCTGTCCATCCGGCTGCACCGCCCGCCGCTCCCGGAGTACCCTTCCTTGATCGTTGGGACGGGGAGTGCTCGGGGGAGCGGAAGGCGGTGCGCGGGTGGGCTCGGGAGGGCTGGAGTTGCCCCCTGGTGACGAGGGTCACGAGGGGAACTCCCCGGACGTCCCGCCCGGCACGGTGTCCCTGGCCCGGCCGATGGAGACCAGTTCCATCGGCCCGGAGCTGGACTGGGACCCCGAGGCCTGGCGCGAGGTGCGCACCCGCGCCCAGCGGGCCGGGCGCGCCTACATCTGGCTGAACCTCGTCGAACAGCGGCTGCGGGCCGTCGTGGCCGCCGTGCTGCGGCCCGTGTACGAGCCCGTCCACGGGGACGACTGGGTGGTGGCGGCCGCCGGACCGGCCGGTCAGGAGTGGGTCCAGCGCGCGGTCGCCGTACGCGAGGTCAGCCGCCGCAAGGGCTACCTGCTCGACCCGGCCGACGACAACGTCCTCAGCTTCCTCACGCTGCCGCAGCTGCGCGAGCTGATGGTGCAGCACTGGCCGTGCTTCGAGCCGTACCTCGACGACCGGCGGGACGTCGAACTCGCCCTCGACGAGCTCGAGGTGACCCGGAACGTGGTCTCGCGCAACCGTGCCCTGTCCGAGGCCGTGCTCAACCAGGCCGAGCGGGCCTCCGCCCGCCTCCTGGAGGCGCTCGGCACGGGCGGGGACGTGCCGTCGGCCCGCCGGCTGCCCATCGACGCCGTCGAGGACCTGGTCGGCGACCGCTACTCCGACGTCGTCGCCGTCCACTCCGACCGGGTGCGGCTGCTGCGCCGGTTCCCCGCCGAGGACATCTTCGGCGGCGCGCGCCGGCTCGACGCCATCGGCATCGGCCTCAGCCTGCTGGTGCAGAACTTCTCCGGGCGGCGGCTGGTCCGGCTCGCCGAGGCCGGCTGCCGGGTGCGGCTGCTGTTCCTCAACCCGGCGTCCAGCGCGGTCAAACGGCGCGAGCGGGAACTGGGCATCAAGCGGGGCGAGCTGAGCCGCGCGGTGGAGATGAACATCCTGCACATGCGCCGGGTGCGGTCGCGATTGCGCGACCCGGGCGCCTTCGAGATCCAGGTCTTCGACGAGACGCCCCGCTTCACGGCCTACCTCGTGGACGGCGACAACGCCGACGGCATAGCGGTCGTGCAGAACTATCTGCGGCGCACCCGCGGCATGGAGGCGCCGGTCCTGGTGCTGCGCAACGGCAGCAGGGTCGTCAAGTCGGACGAGATCGACGAGGGCGGGCTCTTCCCCACCTATCGCGAGGAGTTCGAGCTGATGTGGGCAGATTCGCGCCCCGTGTCCTGAACTGCCCCGGCGGGCGGGAAATGTCCCACCGGGTAAGCGGAACGCGGTCCTCGGACTGTCAGTGGCCCATGGGAAGGTGGAGACCACTGGGGGACGCACCACAAGAAGGGGGACCGCCATGGGCTGGCACCGTGAGCTGCTGATCGGCTTCGACCTGGAGACGACCGGGACCGATCCGCGCGAGGCGCGCATCGTCACGGCCGCCGTCATCGAGGTGAAGGACGGCGAGCTCCTGGGGCACCGGCAGTGGCTGGCCGACCCGGGCGTCCCGATCCCTGCGGAGGCGGTCGCCGTCCACGGCATCAGCGACGAGCGCGCGGCCGCCGAGGGCCGCCCCGCCGACCAGGTCGCCGACGCCATCGCCGGCGCACTGGTGTCGTACTGGAAGGCGGGCGTCCCGGTCGTCGCCTACAACGCGGCGTTCGACCTGAGCCTGCTCTCCGCCGAGCTGCGCAGGCACGGCCTGCCGTCCCTGCGTGAGCGCCTCGGCGGCCTCGACCCGGCGCCGGTCGTCGACCCGTACACCATCGACCGCCGGGTCGACCGCTACCGACGCGGCAAGCGCAACCTCGAAGCGGTCTGCGGGGAGTACGGCGTGAAGCTCGCCTCCGCCCACGACGCCTTCGCCGACGCGCTCGCCGCCGCCCGCCTGGCCGGCGCGATAGCCGCCCGCCACCCCAAGATCGCCTCCCTCGGCCCGGCGGAGCTGCACCGCCGCCAGATCGAGTGGTACGCCGAGTGGGCGGCCGACTTCCAGACCTTCCTGCGCGGCAAGGGCGACCCGACGGCGGTCGTCGACGGCACCTGGCCGGTCCGGGAGCCGGAGACCCCGGTGACGGGACCGGCCGTGGTCGGCCGCTCGATCCCCGGCGAAGTCCAGATCCCGGCGGACCGGGCTTAGGGCCTTTCGTTCGGATCAGCCCGGCACCGGCTCGCCGTGCCGGGCCACGCGGAAGAGGGGAGCGGGGCGCCCCGGGGTCCCTGACGCCGGCGGGTCCGGCGACCCTCAGAACGGGTACCAGCGCACCGTCTCGTCCCCGTCCCGCAGGGACGCCACCCGCCGCCGGAACTCCTCCAGCGCCTTCGGGTTGCCCGGCGCGTGCTGCGCCACCCACGCGCAGCTCGCCGTCTCCCGCGCCCCACGCAGCACCGCGCACCCGTCCCACTCGCGCACGTCCCAGCCGTACGTCTCCACGAACGCCGTGTAGGCCGCCGCGGGCAGCCCGTACCGGTCGCGGGAGAGTGCCATGACCACCAGGTCGTGCTCGCGCAGATCGGCGGAGAAGGTCTCCAGGTCGACCAGGACCGGCCCGTCCGGGCCCACGTGCACATTGCGCGGCAGCGCGTCCCCGTGGATCGGTCCCGGCACCAGACGGGGCGTCAGACGCGCCGCGGCGTCGGCGAAGCCGTCCCGCCGCTCGCGCAGATACGCGGCGTCCGCCGGGTCGATCGCGTCGCCCGCCAGCCGCAGCCAGCGCTCCACACCGCCCAGCAGCTCACGCGGCGGCAGGGCGAACGGCGGCGCGGGCAGGGCGTGCACCACCCGCAGCAGCGCGGCCAGGTCCCGGGGCTCGGCGGGCCGTACCGCGTCGGCCAGCCGGTGCCACACCGTCACCGGGTGCCCCTCCACCAGCAGCGCCTCGGAGGCGGCGGCCCGGACGGCGGGGACCCCGGCCTCCGCCAGCCACACCGCGATCCGCAGTTCGCGTCGCGCCCGCTCCAGCAGCTCGGCGTCCCGGCCCACCTTGACGACCAGGTCGTCCGCGGCGAACACCGCGTTCTCCCCGAGGGACAGCAGCCGCGCGTCCCCGGCCGGGACGGGCAGGACCCCCGCCGCCGCCAGTACCTCGCGCGCCCGTGCCTCGTCCATCGCCCGCCTCCGTGGGGTCGTACGCCTTCGTGAACGGCAGGCGCATTCCCGCCATTTGCGCCCAGTCTCGCATTTCCACAGGTCGGCCGCGTGCGGGCGGTCTTGACGGGGTACGGCGCCTTCACGACCATGACGGGGCCGTCCGAGCCGTGCGAAGGGGCTGATGCCGTGACCTCGGTGACCGAGGCCGAGAGGCCGGCCGCCCGCGTGCCCCGCCTCGGCGGGGACCGGCGGGTCACGGACCGCGGCGCCTGGTTCCTGGTGCTGCCCGCGCTCATCCCCATCCTGATCCTCAGCGTCGGCCCGCTGCTGTACGGCATCCTGCTCTCCTTCACCGACGCCCAGTCCGGACGCACCGAGGCCACCCGGTGGATCGGCGCGCTCAACTTCCGGGACCTGCTGCACGACACGCTGTTCTGGGAGTCGTTCCGCATCGGCCTGGTCTGGGCGGTCGCCGTCACCGTGCCGCAGTTCCTGCTGGCCCTGGGCCTCGCCCTGCTGCTGAACCAGGACCTACGGCTGCGCTGGCTGGCCCGCGCCCTCGCGATCGTCCCGTGGGCCATGCCCGAGGTCGTCGTCGGCGTCATGTGGCGGCTGGTCTACGCCCCCGACGCCGGCATCCTCAACGAGACCCTGCGCGACCTCGGCCTCGGCGACGGCCGGGACTGGCTGAGCGGGCTCGGCACGGCCCTGCCCGCGGTGGTCGTGGTCGGCGTCTGGGCCGGGATGCCCACCACCACGGTCGCCCTGCTCGCCGGCCTGCAGAACACCCCGCGCGAACTGCACGAGGCGGCCGCCGTGGACGGCGCCGGCGCCTGGCGCCGCTTCCGCACGGTCACCTGGCCCGCGCTGAGACCGGTGGCCCTGTCCGTCACCGCGCTCAACCTGATCTGGAACTTCAACTCCTTCGCGCTGGTCTACGTCCTGACCAGCGGAGGGCCGGGCGGCCGCACCCGGCTGCCGATGCTGTTCGCCTACGAAGAGGCCTTCCGCTACGGGCAGTTCGGCTACGCGGCGGCGATGGGATGCGTGATGGTCGCGGCGGTCTCGGTCCTGCTCGCGGTCTTCCTCGCCGGCCGGCTCCGGGGCGGTGACACGGCATGAGGACCAGCCGGACCGGCCGCGCCGGCCAGTACGCCGCCCTGCTCGCCTATCTCGTCTTCCTGGCGTTCCCCTTCCTGTGGCTGGTCTCCACCGCCTTCAAACCCCCGCGGGAGCTGGGCAGTCTGCACCCCACCTGGGTCCCGAGGGACCCGACGCTCGCCAACTTCCGGCAGGCGTTCGACGAACAGCCCCTGCTGGACGCGGCCCTTAACTCCCTGGCCGCCGCGCTCGGCACCGCCGTGGTCGCCGTGCTCCTCGCGACCCCGACGGCGTACGTCATGGCCCGCCGACGGACCCGCCTCGCGCGGGCCGCGACCGGCTGGGTGGTCGTCAGCCAGGCGTTCCCGCTGGTCCTGGTGATCATCCCGCTGTTCCTGGTGCTGAAGAACCTGCGGCTGATCGACTCGATGGCGGGGCTGGTCATGGTGTACGTGGTGTGGGCGCTGCCGTTCGCGCTGTGGATGCTCGTGGGATACGTCCGCGCGGTGCCGCGCGAGCTGGAGGAGGCGGCGGCGGTCGACGGGGCCGGGCGGCTGCGGACCCTGGTCTCGGTGACCGCGCCGCTGCTCGCGCCCGGCCTGGTGGCGACGGCCCTGTTCGCGTTCGTCACCGCGTGGAACGAGTTCTTCTTCGCGCTGGTGCTGCTGAAGACGCCGGAGAAGCAGACCCTCCCGGTCGTCCTCACCCACTTCATCGGCGCGGAGGGCGTCGCGGACCTCGGGCCGCTGGCCGCCGCCGCGTTCCTCGCGACGCTGCCGTCCCTGGTGGTGTTCGCGCTCATCCAGCGGCGGATCACGGGCGGCATGCTCACCGGGGCGGTGAAGAGCTGATGCGCGCGCGACTGCTGTGGGTGCTCGTCCTGGTCCTGCTGGCCGCCGGATGCGGCGGGGACGGCGACCCGGACGGACCGGTCACCCTGCGCTTCCAGTCCCTGGCCTGGCAGGAGGAGTCCGTCCGGGTCAACAAGGAGCTGGTGGCCGAGTGGAACGCCACCCACTCCGATGTCAAGGTCGAGTATGTCCAGGGCAGTTGGGACAGCGTCCACGACCAGCTCCTGACCTCCTTCGAGGGCGGTGAGGCGCCGGACATCATCCACGACGCCTCCGACGATCTCGCCGACTTCGCCTACGGCGGCTACCTCGCCGATCTGACCGGCCTCCTGCCCGAACGGCTCACCGAGGACATCCCGCGGCACAGCTGGGAGACGACGACCTTCGGGGACGGCGTCTACGGCGTGCCCTTCCTCCAGGAGCCGCGGGTGCTCATCGCCAACGCCACCTGGCTCGACGAGGCGGGCGTGCGCATCCCCACCCCCGAACACCCCTGGACCTGGCGGGAGTTCCGCGAGATCACCGACCGGCTGAGCGGCGACGGCCGGTACGGGGTCGCCTGGCCGCTGAAGGAACCCGTCTCCGTCAGCCTCAACCTGTCGCTGTCGGCCGGCGGGCAGCTCTTCCACCGTGGCCCGGACGGCAAGGTGACCGTGCGCTTCGAGGCGGGTGACGCGGTGATGCCCCGCACCGTCCACGACCAGATCGCCACCGACCGCAGCGCCGCCCCGACCACCCTGGGCAGCGGCGGCTCCGACACCCTGCCGGGCTTCTTCGGCGGCCGGTACGCGATGGTGCCGCTGGGCTTCTCCTACCGGCAGCAGATCGTGCAGCAGGCGCCGGAGGGCTTCGACTGGCGGGTGCTGCCCGCCCCGGCCGGCGCCGACGGCCTCACCCAGGGCGTCAGCCCGCAGACCCTGTCCATCGCCCAGGACAGCCCCCATCAGCGGGAGGCCGCCCAGTTCATCGACTTTCTGCTGCGGCCGAAGAACATGGTGCGCCTCGCGCTCGGCGACTGGATGCTGCCCACCGGCACCGAGGCCCTGAAGGACTCGGCCCTGCACACCGACGAGCACGACTGGGCCACCGGCACCGCCCTCGCCGGCCGGCTCCGCCCGGCACCCGCGCAATCCGTGCGCGGGTACCCCGAGTTCAAGGACAAGGTCGCCACCCCGGCCTTCCAGGAGTACTACAGCGGCGCCATCGGTCTGTCCGAGCTGCGGACCCGCCTGGAACGGGACGGCAACCTGGTGCTCGCCCGCTACCAGCGCTGACGACATCCGGTGGGGCCCGCCGCACGATCCGCCTGACCGTGCCGACCTGGCCGCGCCACGCGTGGAGGCGGGCCCGACGGGTCGGGCGCCGCGGCTTGCGGCCCGTACCCCGGGTGGACACCCGGGATCGTCCGCGTCGAGCGGCGCCGCACCCCGCTCCTCGCGCCCGGCTTCGCCGGGGCCGGCGGGTCGCCGCGCGCCTCGCCGCGGCGGGCCCGGCCGAGGCGGCGCGTGGACGCGGCGTGCCGCGCGGCGGGGCTCGACCGGGACGTTCTCGCGGGGGAGGTGCCGCCGTGGACATCGCCGCGGCCGCACGAGACGACGGCGCCGGGAAAAGGAGGTTGCACGAGACGTATCGTCTCGCCTAGGGTCGGGTCCATGACCAGTCCCGCGCACATCGCCATGTTCTCCATCGCCGCGCACGGCCACGTGAACCCCAGCCTCGAGGTGATCCGCGAACTCGTGGCGCGCGGGCACCGCGTCACCTACGCCATCCCGCCGGTCTTCGCCGGGAAGGTCGCCGCGACCGGTGCCGAGCCGAAGCTCTGGAACTCCACGTTGCCCGGCCCCGACGCCGACCCGGAGGCGTGGGGGAGCACCCTGCTGGACAACGTCGAACCGTTCCTGGCCGACGCGATCCAGGCCCTCCCGCAGCTGGCCGAGGCGTACGAGGGCGACGAGCCCGAACTCGTCCTGCACGACATCACCTCGTACCCGGCCCGCGTCCTCGCCCACCGCTGGGGCGTGCCCGCCGTCTCGCTGTCCCCGAACCTCGTCGCCTGGGAGGGCTACGAGGAGGAGATCGCCGAGCCGATGTGGGCCGAGCCGAAGAAGACGGAGCGCGGGCAGGCCTACTACCAGCGCTTCGAGAACTGGCTGACGGAGAACGGCGTCGGTCTGCACCCCGACCCGTTCGTCGGCCGCCCCGAACGCTCGATCGTCCTCATCCCGCGTGCCCTCCAGCCCAACGCCGACCGGGTCGACGAGCGGGTGTACTCCTTCGTCGGCGCCTGCCAGGGCGACCGCACCGCCGAGGGTGACTGGCGGCGGCCGGCCGGCGCCGAGAAGGTCGCGCTCGTCTCCCTCGGCTCGGCGTTCACCAAGCAGCCGGCGTTCTACCGGGAGTGCGTGAGGGCCTTCGCCGGACTGCCCGACTGGCACCTGGTGCTCCAGATCGGCCGGCACGTCGACCCCGCCGAGCTCGGGGAGATCCCCGCGAACGTCGAAGTGCACGACTGGGTGCCGCAGTTGACGATCCTGCGGCAGGCCGACCTGTTCGTCACCCACGCCGGCGCGGGCGGCAGCCAGGAGGGCCTGGCCACGGCCACCCCGATGATCGCCGTACCGCAGGCCGTGGACCAGTTCGGCAACGCCGACATGCTCCAGGCGCTCGGTGTCGCCCGGCACCTCCCGACCGAGGAGGCCACCGCGGAGGCCCTGCGCGAGGCCGCCCTCGCGCTCACGGGCGACCCCGAGGTCGCCCGCCGCCTGAAGGAGATCCAGGCCGAGATGTCCCAGGAGGGCGGCACCCGACGCGCCGCCGACCTGATCGAGGCCGAGCTGGACGCCGCCCGCGCGGCTCGCGCCGGAGCCTGACGCGGCGGGGCCCGCCGGCTCCTGGCGAGTCGGCGGGCCCCCGGTGTCCGGCGGGCGGGGTCAGACGGGCACCCGCTCGCCCCGGTCGTCGTGCGACGCGTCCCGTGTCACGGCCTCCGGCGCCTCGTCGTGGGTCAGGTCCGGCAGCCGGTGCAGCCACTTCGGCAGGTACCAGTTGCGCTCGCCCAGCAGCGCCATCACCGCCGGGAGCAGCACGCCCCGGATGATCGTGGCGTCGATCAGGACCGCCGCCGCGAGGCCCACGCCCATCTGCTTCATGGACTGCATCGACAGGGTGCCGAAGATCGCGAAGACGGCGACCATGATGACCGCGGCGCTGGTGACGACGCCGGCCGTGGTGACCACGCCGTGCTCGATCGCGTCCTTCGTCGACCGGCCGCGCAGCCGCGCCTCACGGATCCGCGAGACCACGAAAACGTGGTAGTCCATCGACAGGCCGAACAGGATCACGAACAGGAACAGCGGCAGCCAGGTGATGATGGCGCCCACGCCCTCCGCGCCCACCAGCGAGGCGCCCCAGCCGTGCTGGAAGACGGCGACGAGGATGCCGTACGCCGCGCCCACCGACAGCAGGTTGAGCACGATCGAGGTGGCTGCGATCGTCAGGGACCGGAAGGACAGCAGCATCAGGCCGAAGGCGAAGACCACGACGAACGCGAAGACCGGGACGACCGCTCCGGCCAGCTGGTCGTTGAAGTCCTTCGACCCCGCCACCTGACCCGTGATCGGCGCCTCGAGACCGTCGACCTTGCCGAGCGTGGCCGGGCGGACCTCGTCGCGCAGCTTGTCCAGACTCGCGCCCGCCTTGTCCAGGTCGGAGCCGCCGACCAGCGGGACGTACACGAAGGCGACGTTCCGCGCGTCGTGGAGCCGGATGTCGACCGGGCCGCGCGAGGCGCCCGAACTGACCGCCCGCTCACGGAAGGCGGCGAGGGCGGACTTCACCTCGGGAGCGTTGATGTCGTCCGCCTTGACGACGACCTCGGCCGGCTCGGAACCGCCCGGGAAGGCCTCGTTGACCCGGTTGTACGTCTGCACGATGGGCAGCGAGTCGCCGAACTCCTGGTCCAGCGTGAGGTTCTGGGTCTTCATGCCGACCGCGGGCGCGGCGACGGCGAGCAGCGCGCCGGCGGCCACGACGACCGAGACGAGCGGACGGGCCAGCACCGCCTTGAGCACGGCCGACCAGAAGCGGCTCTCCCGGTTCACCCGGCCCCGGTCGCGGCGCAGCCGGCTCTGCGGGTGCAGGAACGGGATCCTGCCCTTCTCGACGCGCTCGCCCAGCAGCGACAGCAGCGCCGGCAGCACGGTCACCGAGCCGACCATGGCGACCGCCACGACCATCAGCGAGGCCAGGCCCATCGCCTCGAACTCGGCGAGCCCGGTGAACAGCATGCCCGCCATCGCCACGCACACCGTGACGCCCGAGACGATGATGGCGCGGCCGCTGGTGGCGGCGGCGACCCGCAGGGCCGTCTGCGGGTCCCGGCCGGCCTCCCGCTCCTCGCGCTCCCGGCGCAGGTAGAACAGGCAGTAGTCGACGCCGACGGCCAGACCGACCAGCAGCATCACGGAGTTGGCGGTGTCGGACATCGGCATGACGTGGCTGACGAGGCCCATGAGACCCATCGTCGCCATGATCGCGGTGATGGCCAGCAGCACCGGCAGCAGGGCCGCCACGAGCGCGCCGAAGGCGATGAGCAGAATGCCGAGGGCCACCGGAACCGCGGAGTACTCGGCCTTCTGGAAGTCGTCCCCGAACGCGTCGTCGAACGTCTTCATCATGCTGGCGCCGCCGATCTCCTCGATCCGCAGCGAGTCGTGGTCCTTCTGGACCTCCTCGACGGCCTTCAGCACGGGCTCGACGCGCTCGCCGGCGGTGTCGGAGTCCCCGCGCATGTCGAACTGCACCAGGGCGCTGCGACCGTCCTCGGAGATGGTCTTCGTGTCGTACGGGGACGTCACGTCCCGGACCTCGCCGGTGCGTTCCACCGCCTTCACGACCGCGTCGACCGCGCCGCGGAACGCCGGGTCGGTGGCCTTCAGCGAGCCGTCCTTCGCCTGGATCAGGACGGTCTCACCGGCCGGCTCCTCGATGCCGGCGTCCTCGACGATCCGGGCGGCGGTGTGCGTCTCCCCCTTGAGCTGGTCGCTGTCCGTCACGTCGACCCGGCCCGCCGCGGAACCGAGGCCCATCGCCAGGACGACGAACAGCACCCAGATCCCGACGGCGGTCCATCGATGGCGGGCGCTCCAGCCGCCGGCGCGAGCGGCGAGCCCTCGCACTCGCGTCTTCGTGTTCCCCATGAGGGCCTGCCCCCTGTGGTCGCGGCGACGGCCCCCTGCCGTCACCTTTCGTCTCTCGACGGTATGAGCCGGGCGGGACGGTCTCGTCGTGCTGCCCGGTGAGGTGCGGCGGGCGGAACTCATCCCCGCGTACGCCGGGCCCTCCGCTCAGGGGAGGACGGCGGCCCCTTACATCTATCCCGGGCGGTCGGGGACACCGATCAGGGATGAGGTTCCGGGACGAGTGGGGACGAGGGGGACGCCCGAGCTTGTGCTTCGTGCTGACCGGTAAGTAACTTACGGTTGCGGCCTTCGTGCCCACCCCCACGGGGCACGACGGCCGCTCACACGCCCGCGCACCGCCATAAGGTGGCCGGATGACGACGACGTACGCGGCGCTGCTGCGCGGAATCAACGTGGGCGGCAGCCGGAAGGTCCCCATGGCCGAGCTGCGCACCCTGCTGACCGGCCTCGGACTCGACGGCGTCCGCACCCATCTCCAGAGCGGGCAGGCCGTGTTCGGCGCCGCCCACGGCGACGAGGACTCCCTCGCCGCGGACGTCACCCAGGCGATCGAGAAGCGCTTCGGCTTCCCGGTGGACGTGATCGTCCGCGACCACGCCTACCTGAAGGCCGTCGCCGACGCCTGCCCGTTCCCGGCGGACACGCTGGAGGGCAGACAGCTCCACGTCACCTACTTCTCCGCGCCCGTGGACGCCGCGCGCTTCGCCGAGATCGACCCGGCCGCGTACCTGCCGGAGGAGTTCCGGCTCGGCGACCGCGCGCTGTACCTGTACGTCCCGGACGGCCTCGGCCGCTCCAAGCTCGCCGAGGCCCTGGCGCGCCCCCGGCTCACCAAGGGGCTGGTCGCCACCAGCCGGAACTGGAACACCGTCGTGAAACTCGTGGAGATGACCGGTGCCTGAGCCCGACCCCGCCGTCCAGGCGGCCATCGAGGGCGAGTTGCGACTGCTGGACCCCCAGGTCCGCCGCTCCCCGGAGCTCCTCGGGACGCTGCTGCACCCCGAGTTCCACGAGGTCGGCTCCTCCGGCCGGCGCTGGGACCGGGCATCGACGATGGCCCGCGTGCCCCTGGACGCCGACCCGCACCGGTACGTCGTGAGCTCGCCCATCCACGGCGTCCGGCTCGCCCCCGACGTCGTCCACCTCGTCTTCGACACCGAGCGCGACGGGGTCCGCGCCCACCGCAGCTCCCTGTGGCGGCGGACGGACACCGGCTGGCAGATGTACTTCCACCAAGGGACGCCGTACGGCGAGGAAGGGGCATGAGAGTGCGCTACGTCATCATCGGGGCCGGAGCCGTCGGAGGCGTCGTCGGCGGGCGGCTCGCGGAGGCGGGACACGAGGTCGTCCTCGTGGCGCGCGGGGCCCACCACGACGCCCTGCGCGACCACGGTCTGCGGCTCAGGGTCCCCGAGGACGAACTGACCCTGCCCGTACCCGTGGTCGACGGCCCGGACGCCCTCGGTGAACTCCTCCCCGACGACGTCCTCGTCCTCGCCGTGAAGACCCAGGACACCGAGGCGGCGCTGCGCGCCTGGGCCCCGATACCGGTCGCCGGCGGCGGTACGGCCGCCGAGCGGCTGCCCCTCGTCTGCGCGCAGAACGGCGTCGAGAGCCAGCGCCTGGCCCTGCGCCTGTTCCGGCGCGTGTACGGCGTCTGCGTCTGGCTCCCCTGCACCTACGTCGAACCCGGCGTGGTCTCCGCAGCCGGCAGCCCCCTCACCGGCATCCTGCACCTCGGCCGCCATCCGCACGGCACCGACGAGACCGCCCGCCTCATCGCCGCCGACCTGGAGAAGTCCCACTTCGAGGCGCCGGTCGTGCCCGACGTGGCGCGCTGGCAGTACGCCAAGCTGCTGGCCAACCTCGTCAACGCGGTCGAGGCGCTGACCGGGCCCGTCGCCGGGGAGGAGGCGCGGGCCCTGCTGCGGCGCGTGCAGGAGGAGGGCGCGGCCGTCCTGCGGGCCGCCGGGATCGCGTACACCACCCCCGAGGAACAGCGGGCCGCCCGCGGCGACAAGGTCACCCTCGTCCCCCTCGACGGCGTCCCGCGCGTCGGCGGCTCCTCCTGGCAGTCCCTGGCCCGGGGCACCGGCACGATCGAGTCCGACTACCTCAACGGCGAGATCGTCCTCCTGGGCCGTCTGCACGGCGTGCCGACGCCGCTGAACGAACTCCTCCAGCACCTCGCCGGCACCTTCGCGCGCGAGCGCAGGGAGCCGGGTTCGATGCCGGTGGCGGAACTGGTGCGGCGCGCGGACGAGGCGGTGGCCCGCACGGACCTCTGACCCGGCCTCAGGCGCCCAGCGCCGTCAGCACCGGCCTGCGGGCCGCGTCGTACCGGTGCAGCAGCAGCCGCGCCACCTCGGGCGCCGCCCCCAGCACGTCCGCCAGGACGTCCGCGCCGGCCGCGCCCCGCGCGATCCGGTCCGGCAGCCGGCCCGGCGCCAGCACGTACGGCGCCACGGCCACCCGCGCACAGCCGAGGGCCCGCAGTTCACGGACGGCGTCCTCGGTGCGCGGGACCCCTCCGGGGAAAACGGCGGAGGCGAACGCAGGCCGCACGGCGCACCAACCGGTGTGCCGCCACTCCCGCGCGATGTCTGCGATCACTGCGATCGCCTCCGGGTCGGTGGACCCCGCCGAGGCCAGCACGACCCCGGTCGAGGACTTGTCGGCGGGCGTGAGACCCGCCTCGTACAGCCGCCGTTCCAGGGCCGCGAGGAGCAGCGGCGACGGGCCGAGCACCTCCGCCTGCCGGATCCGCAGCCTCGCCGGCGCCTCCCGCAGCACCGCCGGGATGTCGGCCTTCGCGTGGAAGGCACGCGTCAGCAGCAGCGGCAGCGCCACGACGTCCCGGACGCCCTCGGCGGCCAGCGACTCCAGCACACCCGGCACGGACGGCACGTTGAAGTCCAGGAAGCCGGTCTCCACACGCAGGTCCGGGCGCAGCGCGCGCACCCGCCGGACGAGGGCGTGCACGGTCGCGGCATGCCGCGGGTCACGGCTGCCGTGGGCGATGACGAGGAGGACCGGCTGGGTGGTCACGGGAGTTCAGCTCCTTGCCAGCAGACCGCGGCCGCGCAGCACCCGGCGCTCCAGCGGGCTGAAGATCAGCAGGTCGATGGCGATGCCGACGACCAGGATGAGCAGGATGGCGAAGAAGACCATGGACATGGAGCTGGTGTTGCGGCCGTTCTCCAGGAGCTGGCCGAGGCCCACGCCCAGGTCGGGGGAGGACGCGATGATCTCCGCGGCCATCAGGGACCGCCAGGAGAACGCCCAGCCCTGCTTCAGACCGGCCAGGTAGCCGGGCAGCGCGGCCGGCATCACGACGTGCCAGGTGCCCTTCAGGCCGGTCGCGCCCAGGGTGCGGCCGGCCCGCAGGAACAGCGGTGGCACCTGGTCGACGCCCGAGACCAGCCCGTTGGCGATCGACGGAACCGCGCCCAGCAGGATGACCGCGAACATCATCCGGTCGTTCAGGCCCAGCCAGATCACGGCCGGCGGGACCCAGGCCACGGACGGCAGCGACTGCAGTCCGGACAGGATCGGGCCGATCGCCGCGCGCACGAACCGCACCCGCGCCACCAGCAGTCCGAGCGGGGTGCCGATCGCGAGTGCCAGCAGGAAGCCGAGCAGGCCGCGCGAGACCGACGTCCAGATGTACTGGTGGAGGGTGCCCTCCAGCCACGACGCGCGCAGCTCGTCCCAGACGGCGGACGGCGGCGGCAGCTTGGTCGGGTCGTCGGCGATCCCGGAGGACACCAGGAACTGCCAGAGCGCCAGCACCAGCAGGACGGCGACGACCGGCGGCAGGACCTTCTGCGTCAGCGTCCTGCGGAACGGCGTACGGCCGCTGTCCACCGTCTCCAGGGCGTCCAGGCCCGCCTCGAGTCCGGCGAGATCGGTGCCGTCCTTGGCGGCGGTCGTCTCAGTGCTGGCCATGGCGGCGGATCTCCCCACGCAGTTCTTCGGTGATCTCCCGGGACAGCTCGGCGACCTCGGCGTCCTCGATGCGGCGGGGCTGCGGGATGCCGACCGTCCACTCCCGGGCGATACGGCCGGGGCGCGAGGACAGCAGCACGACCCGCTGGGCGAGCTTCACCGCCTCGCGGACGTTGTGCGTCACGAACAGGACGGACACGCCGGTCTCCCGCCAGATGCGGGTGAGTTCGTCGTGCAGGACGTCCCGGGTGATGGCGTCCAGCGCGGCGAACGGCTCGTCCATCAGGAGCAGGCGGCTGTCCTGGGCGAGGGCCCGTGCCAGGGCGACGCGCTGGCGCATGCCGCCGGACAGCTCGTGCACGCGCTTGCC